>JANNOC010000182.1:0-5034 GCA_031398865.1 Gemmatimonadota bacterium
CGACTCGCGTCTCCAGCTCATGTGGTATTTCAGACGGGCTTGTCTCTTCATGACGCTTCGGAGCAACCCTTTTGGCACTCATCCAGTTATCCCTCCTAATTTGAAGCCGGGTTTCTTGCGGTTCATGTAGTTGTCATGGTATTCATCTCAATGAGAGTCAATGCGAAGAGACTGAACTGCACCCATGTGCTGGCGGCACAGCAGGGGTCGTGGGGTTATGAAACTCGGTGCGGACAACCTTTAATCCAACCGGATGGCATCTTGTAATCGACATGACGATGACTTCACGAGGGGACCCGCTGGTTCGCGAAGGCCAACAATGAGGAGTGTGACTGACTGTCACACAATTGCTTATGGTAGTAAGCTTTTGGTACTAGGCTGTGGTTTCCAAGGCCAAATGGTTGAGTGGGCGCTGGATGAACGGGAGCCCCTTGTGAACCGAGGTCGACGAGTGACGGCAAGGCTGGCGTTCGAAGCAAAGTATTTGCCTCACATAACTCCGACAACACAGCGTACAATAAACAATTACAAAAATCAACATTGTGACATCGTTAGCAAGTAACGCCTTGCGTCAGGGCAGTGGTACTCAAGTACGGTGCGGCGACTGCCTGGGAAGTCACCGCCGTATTCTGCCCGCGCATGGGTGTCCAGCCGCGCCCCAGTTCGGCATGACCACCTGGCATCCAGTTGCACGCACGGAGATGAGCCGATTTATCGATTACGGCTCATAACCCGGAGGCCGGTGGTTCGAATCCACCCCCCGCTACTAAGAACGCCGCCGATCAATGCGATCGGCGGCGTTTTTTCAACGGGCTCAGGATTGGGGCTCACACCTGCCCAGACCGCAGGCGCTGGGTAATCCGCAGGTCTTCAGTTCGAAGGCTTATCCCTTTCCCGCTACTACATTCGCGCGCTTGAGGGCGCGCTTGCCTTCCGCCTGTTATGGTCTATACTGACCGGTGACAAGCTCCAGGGAGCACGTTGGTTATGGTCTGAACAACTGAATAGATGCTATGGTCTGTCCCCAAAGCACGACGCCGCTACTGCTTCCTGTCGCTCGACCTGCCACGTACGCTCCCGCTGTGGAGTAGCAACCAGACTCCCTGCATCCTGGTCTGGGCTGTTGCCGCGGATCGTGTGGCTGTTCCGATCGCGATGTTGTGGCGACGCAGGGGCTACAGCCGTCGAAGTGCCCGCATCGGATCGAGCTTGGCACTCCTGCGGGCCGGCACGTAGCCGGCTACAAGCCCAGTCAGCAAAAGGAGCATCGCTCCTCCTCCGAACGCGACAGGATCGAAAGGGCTCACGCCGGCCAGGAACGTGCTGAAGACCGGCATCATGACAAGTGACGCCATCGCGCCTATCGCGACGCCCGGCGCGACCACCATGACGGCGCGGCGCAGCATTTCCTGTCGAATGCGGTGGCCCGAGGCGCCAAGCGCCATACGGATGCCGACTTCCGCGGTTCGCGACACAGCGACGTAAGCCATCACGCCGTAGAGCCCAATCGCTGCCAACAACAATCCGACACCGCCCATCACGCCCATGAGAAACGTCCCCATACGCCGCATGGTGAGCTCGAGGCTCGTAGCGCCGCGCAGCGTCTGCACGCCGACAGGGACTGCCCCATCAATCTCGTCGATGGCTCGCAGTACCGCGGACACAAGGGCGTCCGGCGACGTGGCGGTCCGTACATGCAGGATCAGATCGGAGGGCCGTTGTGCAAATGCATAGTAGACGACCGACGCTGGCGCCTCGCCGATCGTCCCGATTCGATTGTCGCGCACCATACCGATCACCTCTACGTCCGAGTCGCCGACCGTCTGCACGCGCTGTCCGATGACATCCTTCCCGGGGAAGTAAGTTCTGGCAAACGTCTCGTTGACGATCGCCACGGCCGGCGCCTGCGCTCGATCAGAAGTGTCGAAGTCACGCCCCTTCAGAAACGGAATTGCCAACGTCCGGAAATATCCCGGACCTACACTGTAAGTGTCAGGACGGGTTCCGGGGATATCGGTTCGTCCAGCCGGGTGAAAGCTTTTGACCAACGCGTTTCCACCGAGTGGCACGAGATCCGCTACGCTCACCGATGAGACACCGGGAATCTCCGCGAGGCGCTCCACAAGCCGTTGGGCGAAACGGACTCGCGCCTGTCCCGGGTACTGGTTGCGGTCGAGTCCGAAGCGGGCGACGACGCCATGATCGATGTCGAAGCCGAGGTTCGCGCGCGCAATCTTGATCTGGCTGCGCACGCACAGGAGTGCCGCCACGATCAGGACCAATGACATCGCCACCTGCGCGACGACGAGCGTCCGCTGCAGCCGCATTCGTGGCGTTACGGATTCACCACCCTGCCGGATTTCCGAGACGATATCCGCGCGTGTCGCCCGCAGCGCCGGAATGACACCACAGACGAGCGTCGCCACCCCGACGAGCCCCATGGCAAACGGCAGTAGTCGGCTGTCGAGCGCCATGGCATCTTGCATGGCTGTCATCGATGCAGGGAACGGAATCTGGTTCAGTGCGAACGCGAGCGGCAGGCCCACTGCGGCCCCAGCCGCCACCAGCAGAAAACTTTCGGCGAGCACCGCCCGCACGACGCGCACCCGGCCGGCACCGAGGGCGACACGAATCGCCAGCTCGCGCCGCCGTTGCGTTGCCCGAGCCATCAGCAATCCCGTGACATTGACGCACGCAATGAGGAGCACGAGACCAGCCGTGACCCAAGCCACCGTTGCCAGGAAGGAGAACTGTGCAGGAGTGCCCCGAAACTGAAGGGCCGCCACAGGGAACACGCTGGCCGGCCGGCCCCTGGTCGGCAAGCGATCGGGATAAGCGCGCTCGAGCGACGCGCTCAGTGCGCTGACCGCCTGCTGCGCCTGCGCCGCGGTGGCGTTCGGCTCCAGCCTCGCCAACACGCTGAGACTGGGACTTTGGCGGTTGTCGATAGTCGGCAACGTCACCCGGCTGAGCGGCACGTACAAGGCGGGACCGATCCAGCCCGTGACCGCACGGTACTGGTCAGGAAGCACACCGACCACGGCGAATGTCTCGCCGTTGAGGACGATCGACTCACCGATGGCGCCAGGATCGCCCTCTAGGGAGGTCCGCCAGAACCCCGACGTGACCACCACCACGCGCGGCTCGCGCTCGGGCGCCGCGTCGATGGCTGAGAATGGTCGGCCAAGCCGAGCGTTGACCCCAAGTACGTCGAAGAAGTTCGCGGTCACGGCCATGACAGTGACACGCGTGACGCTGCGTCCCGAACCGAGATTCAGGCCCGCTGTTCTGAAGCCCAACGCACTCTCGAAGATGCCGCTGCGCAACAGGTCTTGATAATCTGGATACGAGAACTGGTTCGCGTTGCCCAGTTCAACGCCCACCACGCGATTCGGCTCGAGTATCGTCGGCTGGTGCCAGTAGATGGTGCTGATGCCCATATACAGGACGGCATTCAGGCCGATTCCCAGCCCCAGCGACAGAGCGCTGACAGCGACGAGTCCAGGACTCCTGCCGAGGCTACGAAAGCCGTGACGCAGGTCTCGCCACAAGCCATCCACCCACACTGCGACCCCACCAGCATGGGCGTCTTCGCGCGGGAGCGTCGTCATTTCCTCACACCTCCAGCACGCGTCCGGTCACACGGTGTCACGCGACCTTGCGCATCATCGGTCTGCGGTCGAACTGATCTGGTGCTGCCCTCTCGATGCCCCGATCGAAGAGGGAGACCAACATGCTTGAAAGATGGGACACCCCGACGCGGGCCCTTTCGCGCGCGAACGGCGTCGACGCTGCGCGCCCGATCCCGTGTGACCTCCCGCTAACGAATGCTATCTCCCACGGGAGGCCCCGATTCATGTTGGCGCGTCAGCCGGCCTGGATCGTCGCCGGGACACGCGTGTGCCATGCTAACCTGAATAATTCATCAGCGAAAGCGACCGCGTAGCTCGGCCCTCCACTGCGGGTCGCGCAAGCGTATTCGCTGGAGCTCGTGCTCGAGGAGGCGGCCGCAACCGGTCGGATCGAGGCGGTCGTTCGCTCGCTGCTCCGCGTTGCCGCAAGCGGCGTGCTCTCGTTCTTGGCCACGCTGGGGCTTTTCATCGGTTACGGCGTCGGCGCGGCGCTCGTCTTCATCGCCGCGCTCAAGCCCGTGTTTCCCCGCAACGTCGGTCTCTGGATGCGCAACGGTCTGCCGCATTCGTTCGGGGCGGAATTTCCGGCGTCACCGGAACTCGAGCTCGCCGGCGGATACTGGGTCATTCCCCTCTCGCTCGCCGTCGGGGGTGTCCTTCTGTTCGTGACGCACCGCCTCGCGCAACGGTGGCTCGCGTGGGCAAGAGTGCACGTCCTTCCGCAGTGGCTGCCCTCGTTCTGGGGTCATCGCGGCTGATTGCCGCGCTTTTTCCTGATCTCCTCCAGGCTCTGCGTGACGCCGCGATTGGTGGGCTCGATCTCGAGCGCTTTCTTGAACGCGGTCTCGGCCGCGGCGAGGTCCCCTTTCTCCATCGCTGGGAGGCCGAGAGCGACCTGCGCGCCGGCTGATTTCGGAAACAGCTCGGCATTGAACATCAAGATCGGGATCGCATCGTCAGGCTTTTTGGCCTGGAGGAGCCGCGTCGCCACGATGTTGAGCGTCGGCTCGCGGAAGTCGTAGAGGCCGGAGCCAAGGTATTCGTTCCGGAACTCCCTGTACTGATCGAACGCGGCGGTCGCGCCCCTGCTGGTCGCTGTCGTGACGAGAGTCTCGTGAAGCGACTTGGTCCGAAACCTGCGAGCCTGCAAGCCGCCCATGGCACCTGGACGCTCGTCCCCCCCGATTGCGCAATCCGTAACTTTGGAGTATTCTCGTCCGGCTCATTGGATACGATGGCACTCGCGCTTGTAAGTTATTGGAAACAAACGCGTATCTTTGGTCGTTCACTTGCATGCGTATAAGTTCGACTTCGGTCGCTGTTCGCTCGCGGAAAATATGAACGCCGGCCCGCGGGAGTTGTGCTTCCGCCGGGGCTCACGCGGTAAGCCTGATGCCGGCCG
>JANNOC010000184.1:0-3794 GCA_031398865.1 Gemmatimonadota bacterium
GTACTCGCGGGAGAAGATGGAAAAATTTGATCGTGAGGGACGGCTGTACTTTCCGCCGAGCGGAGGCACGCCGGCGTACAAGCGATATCTGGACGAGATGCCAGGCGTCCCCCTTCAGGATCTGTGGACGGACATTCGCCCGATCAGTTCGCAAGGGGCTGAACGACTGGGATATCCCACGCAAAAGCCGGAGGCGTTACTGGAGCGGATAATCGCTTCCAGCAGTAATGAAGGC
The DNA here is from genome assembly GCA_031398865.1 of Gemmatimonadota bacterium. Classification (GTDB taxonomy): domain Bacteria; phylum Gemmatimonadota; class Gemmatimonadetes; order Gemmatimonadales; family Gemmatimonadaceae; genus JANNOC01. The sequence continues at coordinate 236 of JANNOC010000184.1, forward strand.
GACCTGGTTCTCGACGCTTTCTGCGGATGCGGAACCACCATCGCCGCTGCTCAGGCGCTGAATCGGCGCTGGATCGGTATCGACATAACGCACCTTGCGATCAATCTGATTCGCACGCGACTGCGCGATACTTACGGGGCTAGCGCAAAATTCGAGGTGATCGGCGAGCCGACAACGGTGGAGGACGCCGAAGAGCTTGCCAGAACGGATCAGTATCAATTCCAGTGGTGGGCGCTCGGTCTCGTCGGCGCGCGACCTGTGGAGCAGAAAAAGGGTGCCGACAAGGGGATCGACGGTCGGCTGTACTTCCATGAGGAAGGGGAAAAAGGGAAGCAGACCAGACAAGCAATCTTTTCAGTCAAAGCTGGACATGTGACGTCGAGTCACGTACGTGATCTCGTCGGCGTGCTGACGAGAGAAAAGGCGGAGCTTGGGGTGCTGATCTCATTTGAAGAACCGACGCGCGACATGCGGAAAGAGGCCGCGTCCGCCGGCTTCTACGAATCACCGTGGGGAAAGCACCCGAAGGTGCAGTTGCTCACCGTGGGCGAGTTGCTGGAGGGGAAGACCGTGGACATGCCGCGAACGGCGGGAACGAATCGGACGTTCAAGAAGGCGCCGAAGGCGAAGCGGCTCAAGGAGCCACACCCGGAGCTGTTTGCGGAAGGGTAAGGCGTGGGAAGCGCGCCATCCGCGAAGGGCAAGAGACTGGATTCGTCGAGCAGGGCGCAACTTGGTGCTGAGAAAGGCCCCGGCGTACGCCGGGGCCTTCTGCAACGGCGGCTGGTCCGTCAATCCGCCTTCTTGACCTCCTCGGCGAGCAGGTGGCGGCGAATGAACTCGACAGTGGCGTAGAACTGGAAATCTACATTCTGCTTCTTGCGGAAGCCGTGGCCCTCATCCTTCGCCATCAGGTACCACACACTGCCGCCGTTTTTGCGCACGGTCGCGACCATCTGCTCCGATTCGGTGCGCGGGACGCGCGGATCGTTGCCGCCCTGCACGACGAACAAGGGCTTCGTAATCTTTGCCGCGTTCGCGATCGGGGATATGCGCTCCAGGAAAGCCCGCATCTCTGGGACCCGCTCGTCACCATACTCCACGCGCCGCAGATCGCGCCGATAGCTCTCGGTGTTGGTGAGGAAGGTGACGAAGTTCGAGATCCCGACTACGTCGAGGGAACAACAGATGCGCGCGTCGTAGTGCGTTGCGACCGCCAGCGTCATGTAACCGCCATAGCTGCCACCGGTAACCATGACGCGTGAGGCATCGAGTTCCGGCTGCTGCGCGATCCAGTCGAGCAGCGCGCCGATATCCTTGACCGAATCCTCCCGGCGCATGCCGTTGTCGAGCTTGACGAACGTTTTCCCGTAGCCGGTGGAGCCGCGAACGTTGGGATAGATGAGCGCGACGCCAAGCTCCTGGAGGTAATAGTTGCTGCGCCCCTGAAAGCCCGGGGTGAACTGACCCTCAGGTCCCCCGTGAATCGAGATAATGACGGGACGCCTGCCCTCGAAGCGTGAGGGGGGACGATAGTAGAAGCCTGAAATCATGCGGCCATCGAAGCTCGGCCACTTCACCAGCGAAGGTTCCGGCAACGTCGCCGCCGTCACTCCACCGAGCTCGCTCTCTGTCCAGCGTGTCACCACTCCCGTCGCCGGCACCAGCGAATACACATCCGATGCGGATCGCGCCGACGCGACCGCAAACCCGAGTTCGCGTCGCGTGGGATGCCAGCGCAGTCCGCTGATGACGCCAGCCGGGACGCGAGCAACTCTGCGGTGTCGCCGCGTGCCCGTGTCGAGCAGGTACAATCGCGAGACGCCATCTTCATTCGCGACGAAGGCGATCGTGCGCCCGTCGGGGGAGACGTCGAAGTCGTCGACGTCCCAGTTGATGTCGGCGGTGAGCGGCGTCAGGCGCTTCGTCGCGATATTGAAGTGCGCCAGCCGAAAGAACTCGGAATCGCGATCGCTGGTCAGATACACGCCTCGGCCGTCGGCGGAGAATTCCGCACCGCTGTATGCAACCGTGTCCGCCCCGCGAGGCGTGAGCGCTGTCCGCTCGCCCGTGACGACATTCACGAGCCAGAGGTGGCTGAGATTGACCGAGACGAATTCGCCGATGAGCAGTTGAGTGTCATCCGCGGACCAGTCCGCGATGCCCCAGCCGCCGCCCTCGACCTGCAGCAACAACCGGTCGCTCTTCGGGTCGAGTGGATCCATGACGTAGATGTCACGGTCGGTTCCGTTGCGGCGCGTGGAGGCGTAGGCCATGCGAGTGCCGCGGGTGGACCACACGGCGTTGCCGTTCTGGGAACGCCCCCCGTCCGTCAGCAGCGTCACGGCGCCCGTCGCGACATCGAAACGATACAACTGCGAGAACTCGTTTCCGCCGACGTCTCGTGGGAAGACGAAGTAGCGGCCGGTCGCCGCCTCATAGCTGGCACTGGTGACCGGCTCGCTGAAGAACGTGAGCTGGGCGCGGCTTCCGCCGGGGAATGCCACACGATGAATCTGTGCCGTGTTCGCGAAGCGCGTCGTGATCAGCATCTCGCGCCGCACCGGGTGCCAGGTCGCCAGCGATGCCGCGCGCGATTCGGTGTAGCGGCGAGTCGTCTCGGCAAGTGACGCGCTCAACGGCGGCAGTCCCTCGACCACGAGATTCTCAGGCGGAGTGATGCTGCCATCCTGTTGACCGACGACCACGGCGGGCGCCAGTGCTACGAACGCGCACGCCAACATCGCAACAAATGTCCGGATGCTCTTCCGCATAACGATCTCTCCGCTCGGGGTTATCGCGTGGGCGTCCAGTTCACCTGAGCCCCGGCGGTGTCGTCCACCCCGCGCTGGGACCATTTGTAAAACACGACCGACATCACGCCGTAGAAGAACAATCCGCCGGGAATCCACATGATCAGCCCGCCCATCTGCTGGTCCTCGAGCGGCGACAGATTCCAGACACGTGGCGCGCTGGCATAGGCCGGGTACAGGAGCCCGTCAGCCATCGTGATGTAGATCGAGACGATGGACATCGGAATGACCATGAGAAAGCAGTACAGCATCTGGCCGGGGTAGGCGAGACGCGGAAGCTCGGGCAGAGGACTCATGAGCGGCCACCACATGAGCACCGCCGCTCCCATGAACATGAGGTGCTGCACGATGTGCACTTCGTGCATGGCCATGGCGGTGTTGTACAGCGGTGGCAGATGCCAGGCTGCGAGCACGACGTTGAAGATAACGAAGCATATCGCGGGCCTCGTGAGCCGGCGCGCGACGGCTGCGACGAGGCGCCGGCGCAGCAGCGGGCGCAGCATCCAGCCCGGTGTCGCGGAAATGAGGAGTGGAGGGAACACCAGCGTTAGCACGAGGTGCTGCACCATGTGCCCGCTGAAGAGGTAGTAGTCGCTGAGATCGTGAAGCGGTCCGTTGAGCGACGCGAACACGCACAGCAGCGCGAGGACGAAGCGCGCGCGTTGTGCCACGCTGGGCTGGCGCTCGCCCTCGGCCGCTGCGGCTCGCGCGCGCCAGACGTACAGGGCGCCAAGCGACGCGAGTCC
>JANNOC010000200.1:0-2737 GCA_031398865.1 Gemmatimonadota bacterium
GTTTGTAAGGCGGTATCTGGTGCGGTAGAGGAGTTCGCGTCAGCGACCCGCGGCTTTCCTGGGCCGCCCACCCTGCGCGCCATTGGCTCGCGCTGCCGCGGCCTTGGCCGGGCTGCGGGCCCGCCCCGCCACGCGCGCGAGCTCGCTCAGTTTCTGTGAGTGAGCGACCGAGGACAGCAGCAGTCCTGGAATGCTGAGATCCGCGTCGAGCTCCTCCCAGTGGAGCCCACTCCCCCCAGGGCTTAGCACTACCGTTGCGAGCTGATCGGGCGTCGCCTTTGCCAGTGCTGGAATCGCCTTGGCGGGGAACCCAAAGATGAACCCACTGGTCAGCTCCATCATGACGCGGCCTGTTTTTCGATCGTACGACACCGACGTTGCCCGCCGACCCGTCTTGCGCTCTCGCGCTTCACGCGCGCGGGCGGCCGGAATCTGCGCCAGGATCTTCGCCCGTGTGGTCTGGGGATTAGCCATGGTACTCCCTCCAAAGCTCCAGTAAATACTCCGAGTGCTCCTCGACAATCCAGAATGCGGTCGCGATATCCCGGGCTCGCATTCGGAAGACAGACGGACCGAACTGTTTGCGGCCGACCGGTCGTGGCGAGCTCGATGATGACTTCTCCCTCCGCCATGCCGACGTGTACGTGCGGTGGCGCGTGCTCACGTGGTGGCAGAAAGATCACGACGCGAAAGCCACGTACGCGCAGGACGGTCGGCACCAGAGAAAGGTAACCGAACGGATGGGTTTGAACAACTCGCGTGCAGGAGGATGGCGACGTACTGTGCCAAGCATGCTTGCGCCCCGCGTCGGTGATGTTGTCCTCACCGCCCTCCGGCAACCTCGCGCATGCCGACTTGCCACCTCGAGCGATGGGGAGACATCATATGGGCATGCCCGCGCATCCAATGAATACCCTTCGCTGGTTCCATTGGCGCCTTCTGTCTCTCCTGCTCTTGAGTTCTGCAGTAGCCTGTCCCAAGCAATCAGAGCCAAACTGTTCGTACCCGGGCCTCGACGACCTCCCGGCCAGTAGTCCCAACTGTGTAGCTCCACCACCACCACCGCCGCCTCCACCGCCAGCCACTGTTCTCGTTCCGCAGTTCCCGTGGCCCGCCCCTAAACCGACGACACACACGCCGATACCAAGGGCGCTGCTCCAGGACACCTCGGTGGCGTCCGAATCGCTCGGTGTCATTGCCGACAGGGTCGAGGACGCACTCCGCAAAGCCAACCTCGACTTCGCCGCGTATGCTATCGGCGATTCGGGTTTCGCATACGTCACGCGCGTCGAGATGATTCGTCGCGATGGATCTCCCTTCGAGTCTCCAGATCGGTTCCCAAAGGACGTTCGGACCTCGGCTCCCAACGAAGGATTCCTGGACTTCGTCCTCTCACGCTTCTTCGCCCGTCCGGGATACTACCGGGTTATCGCGATCGTCGCGACCAATCAGCCACTCATCACCTCGTCGGCGAAAATAACGGCCGATTCTGCAATGGTTCTCGCGGCCGGCGCCATGATGAGCATCCCACAGGAGCTGCGGAAAGTGACAGTTCCAGATCTGAGATTCGCGGCCCTCATCTATGAGTATTCGAAGGCCAGCGCGGCACAGGCTACTGCCGATCTTCGATCCTCGCCCCTGATCAGCGCGCGAGGGCATCTCGCAAAGGCGGGTATCTGGAGTTCGGACGTTTTCGGACGCAGTCGATGAGCGAACGCGTCTCGATATCGGTCTGTCAGCGACGCCTCTTCTGGCTGTGGGCGATTCTCGGCTTACTCGTCGCTGGCGTGGTGCTCATGCAGACCAGCCCCGCCGGCGCTTACCACCTGCATGCCAGCGATGTGTGGGACTGGTTCCTCGCTGCTGTCACTCCCACGTTCTCACTTCTGCTTGCGAGCGTGATTGCCCAGGCACGTTCGTCAGAGCCTGACTCGACCGTCGACAGATTCTACTATCGTCTCGCATTCGGCAGCTCTGCCGCTTACCTGGTTCTGCTGCTGTCGATCCTGATGATTTACGCGCAATCAAGCTCCCCAGTTGAGGAGCTGCGATCGATGGCCAAGTTCGTTACGCTGCTCTATGGAATTGTCGCGGCGTCTCTCGGCGTCTTTTTCGTTTCAAAGCAGGCCGCTGATACGCCGACTCCGTAGGGGCGCTGTTGCGAGAATCCCCCGGCGGCGCGCCCACACATCCCTGCCTTGTCATGCGTCCGAACAGCGACCGAGGATGCTTCTCTCGTCACGATTTCATGGCACGCTCGTTAGAGCAGCGACCAATTGGGCGTACGAGGGGGATTCTCGAAGCAGGCGGCCACCGACATCGATCAAGAGGTCAACCGTCCGCTGGGGTAACGCGAACGTCGTCGGGAGGTTGAGATAGAATTCCCTTTCCGTTGGATCGTCCAGTGCGTCAAATGAGATTTCAATCACGTGCCAATCGGCGCGCGGAAAGGCGGGCGCGGCCGTTGCTACGTCAGGAGCCACTTTGGCGATTGTATCATGTAGCGCCTTCGCATCCAAACCAGCTTGTTCGGCTTCGCGCTTTGTATCCAGTAACAGGCCGACAGATTCCTGGGTAAAATTTCCCATTGGTTTTCCAACCGCAGCTTGCAAGACCGCTATCACGCCTGGCGGCTGCTCCTGTGAGTCGATGGTCGATCGCCGCTCCACGTTGTCATTGACCACGATGACAACCTGACGCTTTACTTGTCCGGTGTTGTTGTTTGGGTGGTTGGTGT
>JANNOC010000262.1:0-2043 GCA_031398865.1 Gemmatimonadota bacterium
AGACGATCCGCTTGCCGTCCGGCGTCCAGACCGGATACGCGAAGTGGACCTGAGGTGATTTCACCGCCTCGATCGACAACCGGGTCAACGCCTCGCGGGCGATGTCGTAGGTCCACACGTCCGTTGTCGGACCAAGGATGCTGAGCGCGATCGTCCGGCCGTCGGGAGACACCTTCGGCGCCCAATACGTGCGCGGCTGCAACGGCAGCGGCTGGGCGCGGCCGCTTGCATCCACCCACGACAGGACGTGATCGTTGGTTTGCGCCTTGCCCGGAATGTACGCCAGCGTGCCGGCCGCTGACACCGTGTACTGCCCTGCGCCGTAAACTGATTCGGCGATCCCTTCCACTATTGGGACAGGCGTGCCGCTGACTTCGAGCCGCGACGGATCGAATTTGACGGCCAGCAGCGTACCGCGACGCATGTACAGAAGGTGACCGGTAGAGACATACCGAGGATGAGTGCCGCCGCGCACGAGAACCCGCCGGTCGCCCCCCCCCAGGGGTTGCGCGACAATCTGCGCGTCGTCCCACGTGACGAGATCGTGGCCCCCGACGGCGTACACGACCGTCCTGCCGTCGGGCAGCATGTCGGGCCAGTGATGGATTTCGAGTTTAGCGAGCGGCTCAGGCTTCGCTCCAGACGATGACGCGATGCGACTGATCGCGGCGAAGAGATGTGGTACGAACGCGATCGTACCGTCCCTCGCCCAACTCGCGCCGCGCCCGTCCGGCGCGTCTGCAACGTCGACGGGTGGCGCTCCGCCGTCGAGCGGAACCTTTCTGAGTTTGCCTTGCGTAAAGAACCCGATCCATTTCCCGTCGGCGGAAAAGAACGGCATCGACGCGCCATCCGTGTCGGGAATCGGATCGGCGCGGAAGTCATCGAGCGGGCGACGGAACAGACGCTGGACGCCGCCGCGAACGGCGGCGTAGACGAGCGCGGAACCGTCGGGTGTCAGCGCGAGCAGGGGGACGCCGTGGTCCTCGAGCGCGTCGCCCGCAGGCAACGGAATGGCGAGGTACGCGGACGCTCGCGCGGTCGGAGGCCTGACGCTCCAGACGATCCAGGCGGCGGCAAGCGCACTGGCGCCACAGGCCAGCACCCACATCAGTCTCGACCGAGCTCGCGAGGCCGCGCCTTCTTGTGACGTGAGTGCGACTGCGGGCCCGCCTGGCAGCGGCTGCGACGAGGATCCCGACAGGGCGTCGAGCGCGAACGCGACGTCGGTCGCCGACTGAAAGCGGTCGCCCGGGTTCTTTTCCAGGCAGTGACGGACGATGCGGTCGAGCGCGGGGGGGAGCGCGGCGCGAATCCCGGTCAGCTCCGGCGGTTCCTCGTGCAGAATCGCCGTCATGGTCTCGGCGGGTGTCTCGCGCTGGAACGCGCGCGTCCCGCTCAGCATCTCGTAGAGCACGGCGCCGAAGGCGAACAGGTCCGTGCGCGGGTCGATCGATTGCCCGCGCACCTGTTCCGGCGCCATGTAGCCGACCGTCCCCAGGACGGTGCCAGGTTCGGTCTGCAACGCCATCGTCGAGCCCTCGTCGTGAACCATCGAGCGCGCGAGACCAAAGTCGAGAATCTTCAGCTGCCCGCCCGCGACGAGAAAGATGTTCTCCGGCTTGAGGTCCCGATGCACGATGCCTTTCCCGTGGGCGGCGGCGAGCCCGCGCGCGATCTGCACGCCGTAGTCGACAGCCTTCCTGACCAGCAGCGGACCCGACGAGAGCCGCTCGCGCAGGGTTTCGCCTTCGAGCAGTTCCGTGACGGCATACGCGATGCCGTCGTGGACGCCGACGTCATGCAGCGCGAGGATGTGCGGATGCGACAGCGCCGCGACGGCCTGCGCTTCGCGCTCGAAGCGTGTCCGTCGATCCGGATCCGACGCAAACAGCGCCGGCAGCACTTTGACCGCAACCTCGCGGTGCAGCCGGGTGTCGCGCGCCTTGTAGACCTCGCCCATGCCACCCGCGCCGATCGCCGCGAGAATTTCGTAGGGCCCCAGGCGGGCGCCGGGTGACAGAGACATGCGGACGCATCATA
>JANNOC010000275.1:0-2759 GCA_031398865.1 Gemmatimonadota bacterium
ATGTGCTCCTGCACGAAATCGTCTGGATAGCGGTCGAGCTGTGCGTGCCACAGGGTGTGATTGCACAGCTCGAATCCCTGGTCCGCGAGGAAGCGCAACTTGCGGTGACGCCACTCGGTTTTCTGTCCTTCGATTCCCTTCTTTCCGAAGAACGAGCGTCCGGCCTCCGCATCGGCGAGCAGGCAGAAGACGGCGCGATTCTCCCAGTCCGGATGCGACGTCCGGAAGTCGAGCCAGATGCCGAGCGCGCTGGTGGAGTCGATCTCCAACGTCGAGTCGCGCTCGACGTATCGGAACTGCGAGGGCGACGCGTCGTCGAAGGTGATGACGACGGGTGAGATGCCATAGGGAAGATCGAGCGTGCGATCGATGAGCTGCGATACGCTGACGGGGCGATAGCCGCGCGCATACAGGAGCGTGAGATCGCCGCGGAATCGGCCGCGCTCGCGCTCCCAGCGTCCCTCCTTGTCGCCGACGACATGGTATTCGAGTATCGGGACGAACCCCATCTCATTGGGAACGCGCGCGCGCGCCGCGGAATCAGGAGCGGCACGGATGATCGGTGCCTTCGCGCTGTCTTCGCTCGCGGAACGCCCGCAGGCCAGGCTGAGGGCGGCAACTATGACGGCATGGGTCCGGCGCAACATTGCTCTTGTGTTTGCAGGTGGGGCGTGGAGGTGAGCTGTGTCACCGACACTCACGCTGCGGGCGCGACGGGAAACCTCCGTGCGAGCCCGGCGTATCATTCACAGGACGACTACCCACCTCAACCCGTTTTCGTGCACGCACTGTTCCGACAACGACTCGACACCCTGAAGGCGCGCTGGCGCGGCCCGGCGGATCGTCCGCCCGCTCGCGCCTGGATGCGTGCACGCTGGCGTTCGGTTAGCGCACTCGCGCTGGTTCTTGCCGGCGTGCTACTTCTGGACGCGTGGCTGGCGAGCTGTGGCTTTCGCGGCTGCCCGAGCGCGACCGAGATTCGGGCGTTCCGACCCGCGGAAGGCGGGCGCGTGCTCGATCGCGAGGAGCGCCTGATCGGGCGGCTCGCCTCGGTCCGCCGCGTCAACGTGTCGCTGGCGTCCGTGCCGCTTCACGTCCGGCAGGCCTTCATCGCGACAGAGGACCGGCGCTTCTACGACCACGACGGGTTCGACTGGCGCTCGCTCGCTCGAGCCATGGCACGCAACGTCGGCTCGTTAGGCGTGCGCGAGGGGTTCAGTACCATCACCATGCAGGTGGCGCGGAACACCTTCGTGGCTCGGCATTTCAGCGAACGGTCGCTGCGCAGGAAGCTGCTCGAGCTGCGGCTCTCGCGCATGATCGAGGCGCATCTCACCAAGGATCAGATTCTCGAGCTGTATCTCAACGTCATCTACCTGGGCAACGGGGTGTACGGCGTGGAGGCGGCGAGCCGCGATCTCTTCGGAAAGAGCGTCAACCGGGTGACGCTGGCCGAGGGCGCGGTCCTGGCGGCGCTGCCCAAGGGTCCCTCGGCGTACACGCCGCGCCGGTCACCACGCCGCGCACTGCAGCGTCGCAACCTCGTGCTCGCGCTCATGGTGCGCGAGGGATACATAGCACGCGATCGCGCCGCCGCGGCCGCGCGCATTCCCATCGCCATCGCGGCCTCCGAGTGGCGGCCTTCGCGCTCGGACGATTCGTACGCGATTGACGCCGTGCGCGCGCTCGTGGACTCCGTGTTGAAAGGGAAGTCGTTGCAGCTCGGAGACGTCACGGTGTACACGACGCTGGACGGTGACGCGCAGCGCGCGGCCGATCGCGCCGTGCAGCGCCATGCCGCGGCCATCCAGCGCGAGTCGCGGGCCTGGTACGGCCGCGGCAGCGGGAATGTCGAGGGAGCGATGGTGGCGATCGATCCGCGCACGGGCGAAGTGCGTGCGCTCGTGGGCGGCCGCCGGTACGAGCGCGCGAACTTCAACCGCGCGTTCAACGCGCACCGGCAGCCCGGCTCCGCGTTCAAGCCGTTCGTGTACGCGGCCGCGCTGGATGCGGGGCTGTCCCCCGCGTCACTGGTGGACGACGAGCCAGTCGAAGTGGATGAGGGGGGACGCATCTGGACGCCCGCCAACTACAATGAGCAGTATCTCGGGCGCGTGACGCTGCGCCGCGCGCTGATGCATTCGGCCAACGCCGCCACCGTGCGTGTGAGCCGCTCCATCGGCGAGGGGCGCGTCATCGCGCTCGCGCAGCGGAACGGCATTACCAGCGCGCTCGAGCCGGTGCCCGCCATCGCGCTGGGGGCGCTCGAGGTCACGCCTCTCGAGTTGGTCGTCGCGTACGCGCCGTTCGCGAACGGCGGCTACCGCGTGCGGCCCCGACTCGTCAGGCGGATCGAGGCGGCCGACGGCACGCCGCTCTGGAGCAGCGAGTTGGAACGCACGCCGGTCATGGATCCGCGCGATGCGTATCAACTCACCTCGATGCTGCGAGGCGCGGTGGATTACGGGACCGGCCAATCGCTGCGCGCGGCGGGCGTGCGCGGTGCCGTCGCGGGGAAGACGGGGACCACGAACAACGGCACGGACGTCTGGTTCGTGGGCTACACACCGACCCTCGTCGCGGGTTTCTGGTTCGGCTATGACACGCCGCGTCCGCTCACCGGCGACGCGTCAGGGGGACGGCTCGCCGCACCCGCGTGGGCGGAGTTTTATCTCACCGGCTGGCGCGAGCCCACCCCGGCACGCGACGGGTGGCGTCCGCCGAGCGGCATGATCATGCGCGTGATCGATGCGGAGACG
>JANNOC010000285.1:0-2863 GCA_031398865.1 Gemmatimonadota bacterium
CGGGCGGATCCACGATCAACGACGTGCGGCTCGTCCCCACCACTGTCGTTCCTGAATCATTCCAGAACCGGTTATATGAGCCCGTGTTTCCTGGCGGAGGCGGCCGATCCACAAACTGATCGCGGACCGCGTTCTCTTCCAGGTTCGCTTTCTCCTCAGGGGTCAATGTTTCTTTGACTGCAAACACCTTTGGGCGCTGAAGGGGTGTCAGCGTCGCAAAGCCCCAGATTCCTTGGAGGTCGGGCCGGCCGTCAGGTAAACGAGCAGGGGCTGATTTCATGGCAGCCTGAGACTCGCCCGTCTGCGCAAAGATGGGAACCTGAAATGGCAAAAGAGCTGCGATGAGCGCGAGTGCGCCGGCAGAAACAAGCGGCGTCGGAAATGCATGTCGCATATCGCCTCCGTGGCTAGGCTCTGTGATTATGAGCTTTCGTTGCGGGCGCCGCAACGGTCCATGACGACGTGTCAGAAGTCCTCGCAACTCGACCATGCCGAAGGCTTCCACATCTATGCGTGGCAGGCGAATTCGTAGATGGGTCCGGACGACCGGGTCATGGTCAGTTCACCCTTTGGACTGGGAACGTCTGATCCTCTGACATCCAGCGGCAGGTGGGAGCGGATCACGGCAGCCGAAGCGCCGCGAGCGAGCCGGGATGGTTCTGGCCCATGATCTGAACCACGACGTACTGCTTCCCCTCGTGCAGATACGTCATCATCCCGTACTGCCCAGGCGCCGGCAGCTTCACCGTGCCCAGGCGCGTGCCTGTCTTCTTGTCCATCGCATGAAGAACCGAGTCGGTTCCACCTGGCGCGGTGATGAGCAGCCTTCGCGTCGCGATCATCACCGGATGGCTCTGCTGGCCGGTGTTGGGCAGCGTCAATCCGCGCAACGCCGGGTGATTCTTGATCCGCTCAGGCGTGTCGCCGTTGGGAGCCGCCCAGAGGTGCTCGCCGGTATTCATGTCGATCGCGACGATCCGGCTGTACGGGGGCTTCCAGATAGGAAGCCCCTGCGGGCCGCGCAGATCTCCGCGATTCGCCACGACCCATCGCGAGAGCGTCCTGCCCGTCGTCTTCGGGTTGTCGGGCTTGTCCATCTGCTCGCCGGGCACGAGGTTTTCGGCTCTGCACGAACGCTCCGTTGAGACGTACACGATTCCTGATTCAGGATCGGCGACAGTGGGACCGTAGATGTTGCTCGCGCCCGACGGACAACTGACGAACGACCGAAGTCCAGATGGATGACCGACCTGGATGGGCGGGTTGAACACGGGACCCACCTTGTAGTTCTTGATGATCTTCAGCGCTTCCTGCCGGAGCTCGGGCGTGAAGTCAATCAGATTGTCTTCGGTGAGCTCCTGGATCTCGAACGCCGCAGGCTTTGTGGGGAAAGGCTGCGTGGGCGACAGCTTCTCTCCCGGCAGATCCGACTGCGGGACCGGCCGTTCCACGATTGGCCAGATCGGCTCACCGGTGGCGCGGTTGAACGTGTAGGCAAATCCCTGTTTCGTCGTTTGAACGAGGATTGGCGTCGGCCGACCGTTCACGTTCACGTCGAGCAAAACGGGCGCTGTCGGATTGTCGAAGTTCCAGATGTCGTGATGCACCGTCTGGAAATGCCACGCCCGTTTGCCGGTCTTCACATCGAGCGCCAGGATGCTGGTGCCGAAGAGATTGGCGCCGGGCCGGAACCCGCCGTAGAAATCGATCGTCGGCGGGTTGGTAGGGATGTAAACCAGCCCTCGTTGCGGATCGGCCGACATGGGCGCCCACGACGATACGTCTCCGGTAAATTTCCAGGCGTCGTTGTCCCACGTATCGTGACCGAACTCCCCGGGTCGGGGAATCACGTGGAACTTCCACAGGTGCTTTCCAGTCTTGGCGTCGTAGGCCAGGATGTCGCCAGGGATGTTTTCGATCCTCGTCTGGTAGTAGCCCTGCTCGTGCACGTTGCCGACAACCACCACACCGTTGACGACAATGGGCGGCGAGGAGGTCGAGAGGTTTCCGAGCTCGCGCGGAATGCCCTTCTCTGGGTCGTATCGCAGCCCCGATTCGGTCCACGGCGCCCAATCGCTGACGACGTGCGCGAGCATATCGATCACGCCGCTTGGCGGAAAGCCAGGTATCGGAACGGGCGTCCCCCAGTTTGCGAGGTGCTCCCCGGTCTTTGCATCCATGGCGTGCAGGAAAAAAGCGGGAGACGTGTAGAAGATCACGCCGCGGCCGTCCACCTCGCCGTAGGCAACCCCCTTCCCGTAGTTGTTGCGCATGCCGCGCGCATAACGCGTCGTGTGGGGCTCGCGGTAAGTCCACAGCGTCTCGCCCGTGGCCGGATCGATGGCAACGACGGTGCGTCGCTGGCCCGCAACGGTATAGAGCCTTCCGCCGACGTAAATCGGGGTGGAACGGAAGAGGTAGTCCACCGACGGACCGAAGTTGTCACCCCGCCAAACCCACGCCACCTGGAGCTTCTGGAAATTGGTCGCATCGATTTGATCGAGGGGTGAATAGCGCGTATGCCGAGCGTCACCGCCGATATACCTCCACTCGCCGATGCGGTCGTCACCGTCCTGAGCGACGATGGCTCGATCCGCGGCGATCACGGCCAGCCCACAGGCCAGCATCAGTGAGAATTTCGCCCTTCGCATGAGGACTGCCACAACGACGAAGAGTGTTCTCGTCACGAGCTACCTCCTTCTGAATCACCAACGACGAGCAGGAACCGCCTGCATGACTACTTGACCGATGCTGCCCAATCCAACGACACCGTAATCGCCGACGGGTTCGCCGCGGGTCGATAGACCTCGCCCATCCCGCCCGCGCCCAGGGCGGAGACGATCTCATATGGGCCGAGGCGGGC
>JANNOC010000510.1:0-6202 GCA_031398865.1 Gemmatimonadota bacterium
ATGCGCTTCGGACTCGGGGCCATTCGGAACGTCGGCCGCAGCGCGATCGATGCGCTCCTGGCCGCACGCGCCGCCGGCCCGTTCACGTCGCTCTTCGATCTGTGCGAGCGCATTGACCTGCGAACGGTGAACAAGCGCGTCTTTGAAGCACTCATCCACGCGGGCGCCCTCGACAGCCTCGGCGGCCACCGGGCGCAGTTTGTCACCGCTCTCGACGCCGCGATCCAGGAAGCCGCGTTGAAGCAGGAGGAGGTGGCGAGCGGCCAAGGCTCGCTCTTCGGCGATTCTGCGGCGACGATCGATAGGCCCGCACCGCCGCGTTCCTTGCCGAGCATCGCGCCGCTGAGTGAAGCCGAGCGCCTGACGAAGGAGAAGGAGACCCTCGGCTTCTACATTTCCGGCCACCCTCTGGAGCCCTTCCGCACCGAGTGCGAGCTGTTTGCCACGCACACCGTCTCATCGCTTGGCGTCTGGTCCGAAGGGCCGATGACCCTCGGCGTGGTGGTGACCGCGATCAAGCGGCAGGTCAGCAAGCGGTCTGGAGCGGAGTTCGCGAGGTTGACAGTGGAGGATTTTTCGGGATCTTCCGAAGTCCTGGTGTTTCCCGAAGCATGGGCCGTGCTCAGTGACCGCGTGAGGCCGGACGTGCCCATGCTGCTCAAGGGCGGGTATTCACGACGCGATCAGGACGCGGACAACCCGACGTTCATTGTCGAGTCTGTCACCCGTTTCGAAGAACTGCGCGTCACCGGCCAGATCGTGATCGCCATCGATCTGGTGCTCGGCGAGAATCTCACGCCGGCCGTGATGGAGGACGTGCGCGCGGCAGTGGAGGCCCATCCGGGTTCCGCGCCGCTGGAGATTCGCTGGAGCGATGGCAATGGAACCCGGGCACGGCTGCGTTCCCGGTCGTTGACGACGGCGGCCGATGCCCCGGCCCTGACAGAACTCAGGGCGCTGCTCGGCAGTGAGCGCGTCCGTCTCGTGCGCGGGAGCTAGCATGGCGACTGCGGCAAGTCTCGAATTCGAGAAGCCGATCGTCGAGCTCGAGAAGCAGATTGACGAACTGAAGCGCATGGCCGGCGATCGCTCCCTCGACGTGGCGGAGGAGATCGCGCCGCTGGAGCGCCGGCTCAACGACCTCCGCGCGGAGATCTATCGCAACCTCACGCCGCTGCAGCGCGTGCAGGTGGCCCGCAACTCCAAGCGCCCGTTCTCGCTGGACTACCTGCGCCTCGCATTCACCGACTTCATCGAGCTGCACGGAGACCGTGCGTTCCGCGACGATGCCGCGATCATCGGCGGATGGGCGCGATTGGACGGCGAGACCGTCATGGTGATCGGGCACCAGCGCGGGCGCGATACGAAGGAGAATCTCCGGCGGAATTTTGGCATGCCGCACCCCGAGGGGTATCGCAAGGCGCTTCGCCTGATGAAGCTCGCCGAAAAATTTCATGTGCCGGTCATTACGATGATCGACACGCCGGGGGCGTGGGCCGGACTCGGCGCCGAAGAGCGGGGCCAGTCGGAAGCGATCGCCCGGAATCTGCTGGAGATGAGCCAGCTCCAGGTTCCGATCATTGCCACCATCATCGGGGAAGGCGGATCCGGTGGGGCGCTCGCGCTCGGCGTGGCCGACCGCGTCATGATGTTCGAGAATGCCGTGTACTCTGTGATTACGATCGAGGGCTGCGCCGCTATCCTCTGGAAAGACGGCAAGAGTCCGGAAATGCGCGAGCGTGCCGCCTCCGCGCTCCGTATCACGGCGCCCGACCTGCTCGAGCTCAGGATCGTGGACGAGATCATTCCCGAGCCGCAGGGCGGGGCGCACGCGAATCACGAAGTGTCCGCGGCGGCACTTCGCGAAGCGCTCATCCGGCACATTGACGACCTCCGCGGCCTCAAGCCCGACAAGCTCGTCAGGCGCCGCCGCGACAAGTATCTCCGCATGGGGCAATTCACGGAGTAGTGTGGCACATCTGATCGAAGTCGCCTTCAAGGGGAATCGCAAGGAGTTCTTTCTCTGGGAGCAGGACGATGCGCCGCCGCTCAGCGCGGCCGTGATCGTCGATGCCGACCGGGGGGAAGATCTCGGGCGGATTCACTCGCTCGGGGACCTCGCGACACGGCGCGCCGCCGGCTGCACGCACGGCCTCGCCGGCGCGGAACCCACACGCAAGGCGTTGCGCGTCGCCACGCCCGAGGACGTCCGCCGCGCCGCCGACCTGCGCGAGCAGAACGACCTCGCGCGCCGCCGCGGTATGGAGCGCGTGAAGGCCAATAACCTGGTCATGAAGTTGTCCGACGCCGAGTGGCAGTGGGATCGGAAGAAACTCACCTTCTACTTCACCGCGGAACGCCGCGTTGATTTCCGCACCCTGGTGCGCGACCTCGCGGCCATGTTCCGCACACGCATCGAGCTCAAGCAGATCGGTGTCCGCGACGAAGCACGCCGTCTCGACGGAATCGGACGTTGCGGCCGGCAGTACTGTTCCGCCTCCTGGCTTCCCGAGTTGCGTCCCGTGAATCTCGGCGTCGCCAAGGAGCAGAAACTGTCCCTCAACCCGACACAGATCTCGGGCGCGTGCGGCCGGTTGATGTGCTGCCTGCGCTATGAACACGACTTCTACGTGCAGAGCCGGAAGCGCTTCCCCAAGGAAGGCAGGATCCTCGTGACGTCGTTAGGTGAGGAGAAGGTCATCGCCAACGACATCTTCAACGAGCGGGTGACGTTGCGGACAGTCGAGGGCGAAACGCGCGTCGTCGCGCTCGCCGATTTCCAGCGCGACCTGGCCGATCGCGAAAATGCGAGCGGCGCCTCACTGGCCGACGACAGCGCCGACGACAGCATCGGGATCTCCGACGTTGCGGAGCCTGACGAGGAGATACTCGAGGATGCGGCTCTTCCCGCACATCCGGCCACGCCCGCAACCGGTAGCGCGAACGCATCGCGCGAGACGCCGCGGGTAGTGCGATTCGACCGGTCCGCCGAACGTGTGCCGCTTCAGCGCGCGCCCTCGCGACGTGCGGAGCCACCGGCGCCGATCGCCCCCGCCGCCGATGCTGTCCCTGCGCCTTCACGCGAGACACCAGCCGCTGCTGTCACCGCGGCGGATGCGTCCGCTCGTGTCTCACCGCCCACTGGCGAGGATCCCGTTCCGCCACGCGACACCGCGGATACCGCCGATCGGCGCACACGACGCCGGCGCGGGCGCCGCGGTGGACGCCGTGGCAAGAGTGGCGGCACACCGGGCGCGCCGGAATCCGGCACCGAGGAGCAGGACCCCGCGACCGGCGAGAGCTGAGGCGTGCCACGGTTCTACCTGACGACGGCGATCGACTATTCGAACGGCGCCCCGCACCTCGGCCACGCATTCGAGAAAATCGGCGCCGACGCCATCGCACGATACCGTCGCCTGCGCGGCGACGACGTGCATTTCCTCATTGGCATGGACGAGCACGGCCAGAAGGTCTCGCAGGCCGCCGCCGACCGCGGGATCACGCCGCAGGCACTCGTGGACGAGATCGCGATCGTGTTCCAGCGCACGTGGGAGCAGCTGGCGATCTCGCACGATCAGTTCATTCGCACGACCGAGGCGGCGCACAAGGCCGGAGTCACGGCCCTCCTCCAGCGCGTGTTCGATCGCAACCCCGACGACTTCTATGAGAAGTCATATCGCGGCCGCTACTGCGTCGGATGCGAAGCGTTCAAGCCGGACGGCGAGATCGTGGACGGCAGGTGCGTGCTCCATCCGACGCGCGTGTTGGAGTGGGTGGAGGAAAGAAATTGGTTCTTCCGACTGTCCCGGTATTCCGATTTTCTCCGCCAACTGCTCACGGACCGACCAGGCTTTCTGCAGCCCGAGAGTCGTCGGAACGAGATTCTCGGCCTGCTGGACCAGGGACTGGAGGATATTTCAGCGAGTCGTGCGCGCTTCTCCTGGGGAGTTCCCTTCCCTCGCCCATCGAGCGACGGCGAGCGGCAGACGACCTACGTGTGGTTCGACGCGCTTCCGAACTATCTGACGGCGACAGGCTTTCCAAGCGCGGGTTACGAGCAGAGATGGCCGGCGCAGCTGCATGTGATCGGCAAGGACATCACGCGCTTTCATTGCGTATACTGGCCCGCGTTGTTGCACGCGGCCGGCGTCGCGCTGCCCGAGCGCGTGTGGGCCCACGGCTTCGTCCTGCTCAGCGGCGAGCGTTTCAGCAAGTCCGCCGGTGTGAAGCTGGATCTCCCGGAAGCCATCACACGCTTCGGTGCGGACGCGTTTCGCTACTTTCTGTTGCGCGAAGTTCCGTTCGACGCGGACGGCAACTTTTCCTGGGAGCGATTCGAAGAGCGCTACACCGCGGACCTCGCCAATGCATTCGGCAACCTCGCGAGTCGGACCATCGCGATGATCGAGCGATACCGCGGCGGGGTCGTTCCCGAGGCGGCTCAGGCCGAGTCCGCGGACGCCGCGGATGAGGACGCCTATCACGCCGCGATGGATGGCGCCCGCGGTTATCTGCTGCACGAGGCGCTCGCGGCGGTGTGGCGCAGTGTGAGCCGGGCGAACGAATACGCGCAGAATCGCGCGCCGTGGCAGCTGGCAAAGGATCCGGCGGCCGCCAAGCAGCTCGACGAAGTGCTCGCCTCGCTCGCTCTCCGTCTCGCCCGGCAAGCGGTCATGCTGTCGCCATTCATGCCCGGAAAAGCCGAGGAACTGTGGCGCCAGTTGGGCGCCCCGGGCACCGCGGCAACAACCCCTTTCTCCGCGCTGGCCGCTCTCAACCCAGCGAGATGGCGCGTCACGCGCGGTCCCGCGCTCTTCCCGCGCCCCACCACGGCGGATGTAAGGACGGGGACTGGGAACTAGGAACTGGGGGAACCCCGAACCAGGCCAGTTGTTATTACGTAACTGGCTTTCAAACAAGCAGTTACAGTACCACTGCCGAGGCGATCCACGGGCATGGCCCGGGCGGCTCCAGCTGTTGCGGAGGGGTACCTCGAGACGTCTTAAGAGGTACCCTTTAGATGCTGGAGCACACCGCATGTCGAATCGCCGCTGGACGGTGATGATCGTACCGCACGGAAGCGATTCGCCACGCACTATCGCCGTGTCCGAAGGGTATCTGCGGACGGGGCTCTGGGCCGGCGGAGTCGTCGGGGGTCTCGTACTGGTCGCCGCACTGGCCGGGCTCGGCGGAATGCTGATGCCGGGACGCTTCGGCACATATGACAGCCGTTCGCTGTCCCGCGAGGTCCGGGAGCTGCGCAGCCGGGTGGCCATCTTCCAGGACACGCTGTCCCAGCTCGTCAAGCGCGATGAACGCCTGCGTCTGCTTGCCGGACTTCCGCCCGCGGACAGTGAAGCGCGCGCGGTCGCGCTCATGGAAAGCCGGCTGGCGATCGATTCCGAGCTCACGCTGCCAGAGTCGCCGACGCCGGTGCGCCGTCTGTCGTCCGTGGCGCGGCTGGATATCGACGGCCTGATCGATCGCGCCAACACGCTCACCGAGAGCTTCGCCGAGCTGTCGGACTCCATCCAGAAGACGCAGCAGCGCTTCGCGAGCACGCCGTCCATCATGCCCACGGCGGGGTGGCTCACGAGTCACTTCTCCCGCAGCCGCTTCCATCCGGTGCTGCACATGTCGCGCGCCCACGAGGGTATTGACGTCGCCGCGCCGATGGGATCGCCCATCGTAGCCCCCGCGTCCGGCGTTGTCGCGCGCGTCGCCCGGGAATCGGGCTATGGTCTGATCGTGGAGATCGACCATGGCAACGGCATCGTGACGAAGTATGCGCACTGCTCGCGCATCACCGTGCGCCAGGGGCAGCGTGTGACGCGCGGCGAAGAGATCGCCGCGGTCGGCAATACGGGCCTCTCCACAGGACCGCATCTGCATTACGAGATCCACGTGAACGGCAAGGTCGTGGATCCGCTGACCTTCGTGCTGCCCAACGTCATCACCGACTAGGCTACCGGCAGCGCGGCATCGGCCAACGACAAGCGGGAGAAACCTCACGGTTTCTCCCGCTGTGTCTTTCCCTTCTCGAACGTGCGCGAATCCTTCCCGCGCGTCAGATCACGGCGTCGCCGCGGGTGCGGGCTCCGCGAAATCCACGGTCGGCGCATTTCTCGAGGCCGGGTTGGTCACCTCGAAGTACTCCCGCGACTTCGCGCCTGTCGCCTTCGCTGTCAGTGTCTGCGGGAAG
>JANNOC010000377.1:0-2653 GCA_031398865.1 Gemmatimonadota bacterium
GAATCCGAAGCGATTCAGCGCGTCGTGACCTGGAGCGAGCACACCGGCGGTCAGCTGTACATCGTGCACATGTCCACGGCGGAGGGCGCTGACATCGTCGCCGCGGCGCAGCGCCGCAAGGTGCCGGTGCTCGCGGAGACGTGCGTGCAGTACCTCGTGCTCGACGACTCCGTATTCGATCGCGAGGATGGGCACCTGTACGCGTGCTGCCCGCAGCTCAAGAAGCCGGCGGACTCCGCGCGACTGTGGAAAGGCCTGCGCAGCGGCGAAGTCTCCGTCATCTCCACGGACACATGCACGTTCACGCGCGAGCAGAAGTCCATGTGGAATGGCGATTGGACCAAAATCCCCATGGGGATGCCGGGCCTCGAGACGCTCCTGCCGCTGACGTACACGCACGGCGTCCTCGGCGGGAAGCTGACGCTGGAGGAGATGGTCACGAAGCTGTGCAGCGATCCGGCGCGCATCATGGGACTGGGTGGGCGGAAGGGAACGCTCACGATCGGCGCGGATGCGGACCTCGCGATCATTCACCCAACAAGTACCCGCGCCGTGCGACCCGCCGACATGGAGACCAATGCCGACTGGTCACCGTTCGAGGGATGGGATCTCGCGGGTTTCGCGCGCACCACGCTGTCGCGCGGCGACGTGATCGTGGACAACTACGCCGTGGTGGGGAAGGAAGGGCGCGGCCAGTGGCTGCCGCGCACCTCCGCCGGACTGCGCGCGTAATGGGCCACGGGGCCCGCACCGCGCCGCCGGCGTTAGGCGCCCCCGGTTCGGGCGCCGCCGATTTCGTCGTTCTCACCGAGGACGTGTCGGCGAGTCCGCTCTGGAATTCCGACTTGGCGCCGACGCCGCTGGAACGGCGCACCTGGTCCACCTACAACATCGCCGCGCTCTGGATCGGGATGAGCGTCGTCATCACGACGTACACGCTCGCGTCGGGGCTGATGCGGCAGGGGATGAACTGGTGGCAGGCGATGCTCACCATTCTCCTCGGCAACAGCGTGGTGCTCGTCCCCATGGTGCTCAACGCGCATGCGGGCACCAAATACGGCATCTCCTTTCCGGTGCTGTGCCGAGCGAGCTTCGGCGTGCGCGGGGCGAACGTCGCCGCCATCCTGCGCGCCATCGTGGCGTGCGGATGGTTCGGCATTCAGACGTGGATCGGCGCGCTGGCGCTCGACACGCTCTTTGCCGCGGCGTCGCCGGCGTGGCTGCGACTGCCGGCGCATCTGTGGATTGCGTTCGCGATCTTCTGGGGGATTCAGGTGGCGATCATCCTCAAGGGGACGGAAGGCATCAAGATCCTGGAAAGCTGGTCGGCGCCACTCCTGCTTGCGGGCGGTGCCATCCTCCTCTGGTGGGCGATTCGCAACGGCGGTGGGCTGGGCAACGTGCTGCAGCAGTCCACCAAGCTGCAGCAGGGCAGCGGCGACTTCTGGCTGCTGTTTCCCGCCGCGCTCACCGCGAACATCGGCTACTGGGCAACGCTGAGTCTCAACATTCCGGATTTCACCCGATACGCCCGGAGCCAGCGATCGCAGGTCGTCGGCCAGGCGCTTGGGCTTCCGACAACCATGACGGCGTTCGCCTTCATCGGCGTGGCTGTCACCAGCGCCACCATTGTCATCTTCGGCGAAGCGATCTGGGATCCAGTCGTGCTGGTAAGCCGGATCGGGAGCGCCGGCGTCATCATCTTCGCTGCGCTGGTGGTGCTCGCCGCGCAGCTCACCACCAACATGGCCGCGAACGTCGTGTCGCCGTCGAACGACTTTTCCAATCTCAATCCGCGGCGTATCAGCTACGTCACCGGAGGGCTGATCACCGCCGTGCTCGGCATCCTCATGATGCCCTGGAAGCTGTACTCCGACGCGGCCGCGTACATCTTTACCTGGCTGATCGGGTATTCGAGTCTCATGGGCGCGATTGGCGGCATTCTCATCGCCGACTACTGGGTGATCCGGAAGCGCGAGCTGTCGCTGGTGGATCTGTTTCGCGTGGATGGCATGTACGCCTATCGCAACGGTTTCAACCCGTGCGCGATCATCGCGCTCGTGGTCGCGATCGTTCCGGTGGTTCCGGGCTTCCTCCGGGCGGCGTTCACGCCGGGCGGGCGTGTCATGGATCCCAATTTCTTCGACCACGTGTATACGTACGCGTGGTTCGTGACGTTCGCGCTCAGCTTTCTCATCTACTTCGTGCTCATGCGGTCCTCCAGCCGGCACGTGGACCTAGAGGTTCAATGAAGCGCATCGTGAAGTGCGGTTTGATTCAGGCGTCCAACGCGTGCTCGACATCGGAGCCGCTCGACATCATTCG
This sequence comes from Gemmatimonadota bacterium, assembly GCA_031398865.1. Classification (GTDB taxonomy): domain Bacteria; phylum Gemmatimonadota; class Gemmatimonadetes; order Gemmatimonadales; family Gemmatimonadaceae; genus JANNOC01. The sequence continues at coordinate 2,326 of JANNOC010000377.1, forward strand.
CGAGGCCAACATCGCGAAGCACCTGGAGCTCATCGAGCAGGCGGGGAGCGAAGGAGTCCAGATCCTGTGCATGCAGGAGATCTTCACCGGTCCGTATTTCTGCGCGGAGCAGAGCACGCGCTGGTACGATTCCGTGGAACGCATTCCGGATGGTCCGACGGTGAAGCTGCTGCAGGAGGTTGCGCGCCGGTACGACATGGCCATCATCGTCCCCATTTACGAGGAAGAAACCGCCGGCAAAATCGCGGTCGGCGGGCGCGCCACGCGTGACCTGCCAGTAGATCATGCCTTCTTCGAGCGCGTTGCAGGTGACTAGCTCGCGGCAGAT
>JANNOC010000389.1:0-1788 GCA_031398865.1 Gemmatimonadota bacterium
GTCTGCCGCCGACCATTCGCGCGATTCGCGCCCGGCGCACCCGCCGCGCATCACTGCCTGGCTTGCGTTCGTCAGCGTCGGCGCCGTGATGGCGGCCCAGACGTATGCCATCCTGACGTCTCCCGCCGAAGGCGACATGGGGCACCTGCAGAAGATCATGTACGTGCACGTTCCGGCGGCGTGGATGACGTTTCTCGCGTTCTTCGTCGTGCTCGTCTTCAGCATGCGCTATCTGTGGCAACGCAGAGAAAACGACGACCTGATCGCCGCGTCGGCAGCCGAGGTCGGTGCGGTGTTCAACGGACTCACCCTGATGCTGGGCATGATCTGGGGACGCCCGGCCTGGGGCGTGTGGTGGGTCTGGGATGCGCGTCTGACGTCCACGCTGGTGCTGTTCCTCATTTTCGTCGGCTATCTTGCCTTGCGCGAGTTCGTGGACGACGCGCAGCAGAAAGCGCGATGGAGCGCGGCGGTCGGCGCGATCGGAGCCATCAACGTACCGATCGTCTATCTGTCGGTGACGTGGTGGCGGACGCTCCATCAGCCGCCGTCGAGCCCGGACACGCTCGATCCGGCGTACACGATGGGCCTGCGATTGAATGCGATCGCGTTCCTGCTCGTGATGATCTACTTCGTCAGGAAGCGCTACGAGATCGCTCGCGTCGAGCGATCTGTCGAACATGCGGCCGAGGCGGCCGCTCTGAGAGGCCAGTGACAATGGATGCGTCGAATCTGTCGTTCATCGTTGCGGCGTACGCCGTGACGTGGGTCGTCCTGCTCGGCTACCTGGGGCGTCTCGTCCGAAAGGGTGCGCGTGCGCGCGCCGACCATGAGCGGATGGTGCTCGAGCCGAGCGGGGAGAACCGATAGTGAAGCGCGCATGGGTGTTGGGAGGTGCGGCCGTGATCGTCGCGGTGTTCGCCTGGCTGCTCTTCGGCGGTTTGGAGAAGAACGTGGTGTTCTTTCTCACGCCGCGGGAGCTGCTGGCGAAGGGCACGGATGGCGTCGGCGTGCCTGTTCGCCTCGGCGGCCAGGTCAAGCCGGGCTCGGTGACGTGGGACGCGCAGGCGCTCGACCTGCGCTTCACGGTCACCGACGGCGCCCGGGAAATGCCGGTCCACTCGACCGGCGCTCCACCGCAGATGTTCCGCGACGGCATGGGCGTCATCGTCGAAGGGCGCGTCGGAGCGCGCGGCGTGTTCGAGGCGTCGAGCCTGATGGTGAAGCACTCGAACGAGTACCGTGCGCCGAAGCCCGGTGAGGAGGCGCACGAGAAGTACAAGACGCTGATCGAGCGATCGGCTCCGTGACCGGTCTCATCGCGCACAGTGCGTTGCTCGTCTCGGTGGCCACGGTGGTGCTCGGCGCGGTGATCACGCCCGTTGCGATCCGCACGGGCCGGCGTGAGTGGCTGCCGGTGGCGTACGGCGCGGTCTACACGAACTTCCTGCTCGTGAGCATCGCGACGGCGTCGATGGTGGTCGCACTCGTCAGGCACGACTTCTCGGTGTCGTACGTCGCGGCGGTCGGCAGCCGATCGACCCCGCTGCTCTTCACGGTGATCTCGCTGTGGGGTGCCCTCGAAGGCTCGATCCTCTTCTGGGCCTGGGTGCTGGCCCTGTACGCGACCGCTGTCGTCTGGATTCACCACCGCCGGCCTGGCAATCTCGTTCCGTACGCGGCGATGACGCTCCTTGCCGTCGCGGCGTTCTTCGCGGTGCTTCTGGTGGGCCCGGCCGACCCGTTCCGGCCGGTTGTCGCCGCGGTACGGATCCTTCAGCTTCAGTT
>JANNOC010000403.1:0-1524 GCA_031398865.1 Gemmatimonadota bacterium
CGAACAACTGCTGCGGCGTTGAATCGGCCGGCGCGGCGCGCAACTGCGCGTCGTACGCCGAGCCCTCGGCCAGCGCCTTCTCGAAGATCGTCGGATTCGACGTCATCCCGGTAACGGCATCGTCGCGAATGCGCCGCGCGAGATCCCCGTTGCGGAGGATGGCGCGGTCGATGTAGTCGAGCCAGATAGACTGGCCCGCGTCGTGGAGCGCGTGCAGGCGGTGACTCGTCATGGCCGCGGGCGGAGAGGAGGAGGAGGTCCGTGGGCGCCCCCGTGGCGCCTCTACTGCTTGGAGAAGATATCACGGTTGCGAGGCGGGCAGCGAGTTTGCCGGGTCACTGAGGTGTGGCAGCCTGACAGAATGCATACGCGCCGCGATTGGCCGGCGCTGGCGCGACCTTCCGCTCGGCGTTATTGAAGAGGACTGCCTTCGCGCGCTGCACGGCCTTGCTCGCTGCACACCGCTCCACCTTGCCATCTACCTCGCCGTCGCGAGGTATTCCATCCCATGAGGCCAATGCGTTCGCTGCTGCGTATGCTAACGCTGTGCGCGGCCGTCGCGAGTCCCCTGGCCTCACATGGGCATGCCATGCGCCTCGTCGGCCGCAGCGACCTGGGCGGCGCTGGATTGAACGGCGACGTCACGATTGTCGGCACCACCGCGATCGTTGCCGCGGGGATGATGCCGGCGGCAGGCGTGCACGCGCATCTGTACAATCCCTATCCCTGTCCCTCGGTCAGCATCAAGCTTGTGGACCTGTCGCAGCCGCGACGGCCGGTGGTGGTGGGAACGATTCCGGTACCGGCCGGGGTCGCCGCACATGGAGTGAGCGCGGCTCGCGTCCGTTCGCCCGCGTTTACCGGCGATCTGCTGGCGGTGGCTCTCACGATGTGCGGCGCGGCGGGGAATACGCTGGACCGGGGCGTCGCGTACTACGACGTCACGCGGCCGGCCACCCCGAAACTGCTCGGCCGATACAAGGCCGATGCCGACATCGTCCGTGCCGACAGCATCCCGGAATGTGGTCCGCCGCCGCGCCACAGTCCCGTGCGATGCGCGAGCTCGCAGCATTCGGTGTCTCTCATACAGCGCCCCGACGGACGCGTGCTGTCGCTGTCGCTCGAACCGGGCGCGTCCGCGAGCAAGTACCCGTCAGGCGACCTGCGCGTCGTGGACGTGACCGACCCGCGAAACCCCGTGCAGGTCGGCGGATTCCCGCCGCCGGGCACGCCGATTTTCTCGAACAACGGATGCCGCCCATTCAGCGCCGGTCACGGCGCAGCCTTTTCCCATGGCGGCAGTCGCGCCCTGCTCGCCTTCTATGACGCCGGCCTGTTCGTGCTCGACCTCGAGCGCGCGGGCGGTCCCGGCAAGCAGGGGCAGTTCACCTATCCGAACGAGCGCACGTTCGAGGGAAGCGCCGCGTACGTTGCGTCCGCCCGCGTGAACGCCCGCGACCTCGCGCTGATCTCCGAAGCGGATTTCATCGGGCCCGCGACGACGCTCGAGGTCGAGGGCCCCGC
>JANNOC010000405.1:0-2744 GCA_031398865.1 Gemmatimonadota bacterium
TCGCGATCTGCTCGAGCACCGGCGGGAGGTTGAGCTCCGCGATCGAGCGCGCCTGGTACGGGATGGAGCGCATCGCGTAGGCAATCGTGCCGCGCTGCTGATACACGTTGACGCGGAAGCGCCCGATTCCCGGAACGCCGATCGCGAAGTCGGATTCCTTGTGCTCGGCGAACTCCTTGACCTGCTTCGGCGTCATCACCTGCTCGGCGAGCGACTTCAAATCTTCCGGTCGCATGGACGGCAGATCCAGCGCGCGGAGATCGCCCTGCACGCGCAAGGTCGGCGGACGCCCGACCTTGAGGTGCAGGTCGGAGGCGTTCTGCTGAATCATCTGCTGCAGGATCGCCTTGAAGTTGAACGTCGCCGCCGGGGCGGCGGGGGGATTCACCAACCCTTGCGCCGCCACGGACGCGGCCACCTTCTCAGCCATTTGGATCAATTCGGTAGAGGACCTGGCCGTACTCCACGGGATGCGCGTCCTGCGCGAGCACTTCCTTGACGATTCCGGCAAACTCCGACTCGATCTCATTCATGATCTTCATCGCCTCGATGATGCACAGCACCTGTCCCTTGGTGATGCGCTGCCCTTCGGACACATAATCCTTCGCGCCCGGCTCTGACGCGGCGAAAAACGTACCCACCATGGGCGACTTGACTTCGAGCAGCTTGCTCCGGGCTTCAGCGGCCCTGGCCGCCGTATCCACTTCGGAGATGGTCGGCACGCCGTCAGCGGGTGTCCCGCGCGTCGGGGCGACGGGCGCCGGCAGCAACGCCGGCATCTGCATCGGCGCGGCGACCTGCACGGTGCCACGCTGCTGCGGCGTCTTCGAGATCCGGAGCTTCATCCCCTTGTCGGAGGAAATCTCGATGGAATCCACACTGGATTCGTCGAGCAGCTCCACGAGCTTCTTGACGTACCGTAAGTCGATCATAGAGGAGTGGGAAGGAATCGCCTCACGCGCGCTCACGCAACCTCCACCAGATCACGAGTGAAATGCGTGAGCAGCTCGGGACCGTCGTCACCCAGATGCACGTCGTCTTCGATGCGGATGCCGCCCCAGCCGGGCCGATAAATGCCGGGCTCGATCGTGACGACGGACCCCGCCGCCAAGGTGCCTTCCGCCGTCCGCGCGAGCCGGGGTGCCTCATGCACTTCGAGTCCGAGCCCATGCCCGAGGCTGTGTCCGAACTCCTCCCCATAACCGCGCCGCTCAATGGAGCTCCGCGCGAGCGCATCGGCATCTCGTCCCCGCATGCCGGCCCGCACCGACAGCCGAGCCGCCGCGTTCGCCTCGCGCACAATGTCGTGAATCTCGCGCTGTTCGGTGCTCGCCGGACCCATGACGACCGTGCGCGTGATATCCGCGCAATACCCGCCCACTTCGGCACCGAAGTCGAGCAGCAGCAGATCGCCACGCTCGATGCGTCGCGCCGAGGAGCGCGCATGCGGAAGTGCGGAACGTGGCCCGGACGCGACGATGGACGGAAAGGGAAAGCCCTCGCTGCCTTCCTCGCGCAACGCACCTTCGAGCACGCCGGCCACTTGCAGCTCACTCATGCCGGGTCGCAGCAGAGGAAGCGTCCGCGCCAGTGCGCGCGTCGCTATGCCGGCGGCCTGCGTGATCAGCGCCACCTCGCCCGCATCCTTGCGCTCGCGCAGGGTCTCGACCAGGTCCGCGGTGGGACGCCACTGCCACCGCCCACCGCCACCGCCCGGACTGGCATCGAGGAGCCGTTGGAAATCGCGGTGCACCAGATGCGTCGATTCGAACCCCACGACATCCAGTGGTGTCAGCTGTGGCAACAACTGCCACAACCCGGTCCAGAGGCTTTGCGGCTCCACGCGCACACGCGCGAGATCGCCGACTTCCTCGTGCACCTGCGTCTGATACCGGAAGTCCGTGATGAGCACCGACTCGCGCCCGGTCACGAAGAGCAGTGCGCTCGTGCCGGAGAAGCCCGTGAGATATCGGATGTTGGGAAGGCTCGACACCAGCAGGCCATCCAGATGCGCGCCGAGCAGCGCATCGACAAGCGCCGCAAGGCGCGCGGGCCGGCGGTCAGCCACGAGTGGACGCCGGCGCAGGTGCGGCAAGCTCGGCCACGAGACCACGCAAGCCGAGCTCGTAGCCGAACGCGCCGAAGCCGCACAGCGTTGCCCGTGCCCCGGCCGCGAGCATGGAATGCCGGCGCTCGGGCTCGCGTGCGTAGATGTTCGTGAGGTGGACCTCGACGTACGGCACACCCACCGCGGCGAATGCGTCCCGAATGGCGAGGCTCGTGTGGGAGTACGCCCCCGCGTTGATGAGGGCGCCGTCCGCGCGACCGCGCAGTGCGTGGATCGCGTCGATCAGCTCCCCTTCGCCGTTGTGCTGCGAGCATTCCATCTCCACGCGCAACTCCCGAGCAACGTCGCGCAGACGCGCTTCGATGTCGGACAGCGTCGTGGTTCCGTACAGGGCTGGTTCGCGCGCGCCGAGGAGGTTGAGGTTCGGTCCGTTGAGAACGGCGATCCTCACTTCTTCTTCAGCCCCTCGAGCCAGGCGTGAAATTGCTCGATGTCACCACCGTCACCAGGCGTGTCGGCTGGCGGGATTGCACCCGAGTCACTTGGCGTGGGCTCTTTTTTCGCACCGCCCTCGGAGAAAAACTGATCGAAGGAAAAGCCACCTGTCGAACGCCGTGGCTGCGACTGCTGCGGACCAGTACGGAAAACGTGGTCGAGCGAGAGCTCGGTGGCGGCC
>JANNOC010000410.1:0-7078 GCA_031398865.1 Gemmatimonadota bacterium
CCGGGGCCCGGGCCGCCACCAGCGAGCAGCGCCGCCGTTTGGCGCTGGCCTCGCGGCCTGCGCCTAACGGCTCCCTGCTCAGTAGCCGGGGTTCTGGCGGATGTTCGGATTGGCGACCAGCTCCGCCGACGGAATCGGGTAGAGATTACGGAATGCTTCCGTCGTCCGGCCGGCCTGCACACCCCCCTTCCACGCCCAGACGCCCACGTTGGTGAACCTCCCGAAGCGGATCAGGTCCTGACGGCGGTGCGCCTCCCACAGCAGCTCGCGCGAGCGCTCATCGAGGATGAAATCCAGCGTGAGCCGCGCATCGGTAATGTCGCCGTTGTTATTGCCGTAAGCGCGCCGCCGGATGGCATTCACGTAGCCCAGCGCCGTCGCACGGCTCCCAGCACCACCCCGCAGCACCGCCTCGGCGTATATCAGATACGCGTCGGCAAGCCGGAACATCGGGAAGTCGGTGTCGGGGAAGGTCGGGTGCGAGCCCTTTTGTCCGGTGGACGTCACGTTGCGGTACTTCGGCGCGGCGATCCCCTGGAAGAAGTTCCCCACGTTGTTGATCGTCTTCGACTGCCCGTTGGTGAAGAAGAACGACGTGCGCCTATCCGGCCCGCCGGCGCCCCCCTCGTACCGATCCACCGTTTCGGGACGCAGACGCAGCCCCCACCACGCGAAGTCGATTCCGAAATTGCTCGCGTTCATGTTGCCGCCCACGGCGGCGTGCACCAGATACGTCGTGCCGCCCCAGGTGCGCGTACGCTCACCGTCCTGCGGGGCGGTGAAGATCAACTCTGGCGACGTATGGTTGTCCGCCGAGAACATCCGCAGGAAGTTGGCATCGAGCGAATAGCCCGCGCTGATCACGGCCTCTGCCGAAATACGGGCGTCGGCGTAGCGTGCTGTGCCGGTGTAGACCTGTGCGTTGAGGAATAGCTTCGCGAGCACCATGTCCACCGCCGACTGGCTGGCGCGGCCATACTGGACCGTCGTCCGCGACGGTAACTGAGCTCGGACCTCCTTGAGCTCCGATTCGACGAAGGCGAATACTTCGGCACGCGTTGCTTGCGTGGGAAGCTGGGCGACATCGAACGACTCCGTGACGAGCGGGACGTTGCCGAAGAAGTCGAGCGCGTGCCAATAGCTCAGCGCCCGAAGGAATCGCGCTTCGTTACGGTATTGTTGGATCTCAGCCCTGAGCTCCGCAGTTACGCCTCGGCCGCTCAACTTGGCGTCCGTCGTCTCACGCAGAAACTCGTTGGCCAGCGCCACTTGATAATAGATGCGAGCGTACATCGCCGTGACGAAGGGGTTGGCCGATGACCAGAGCTGCGTGTTCAGCTCGGGAAGGCCGACGTCGCCCCATCCGATGATAGCTTCGTCGGTCGACAGCTCCTGAAGCTGCCAATATCCCCGGATGTACTGCGAGAATCCTTCGTCGATCCCCCCGATGTCGGGGCTGCCATCGGGACCGGACTGACCGGTGACGACAAGCCCGGCGTACAGCTTCGCGATGAACGCGCGGTATGAGCCCGGGTCGTTGAAGATGTTGCCGCTGGTGACGGTGCTCTTGGGCTCGACCGTCAGGTCCTGGTCGCACGCCAACGGAGCGAGAAGCAGAACGCAGGCGGTCAGCAGCCGGGTAGTCGTCTTTATGTGCATGGTATGCTCCATCAGAGTCCCACCGACAGCCCGGCCAGGAACGTGCGCGAGCGCGGGTAGATGTTGTTGTCGATGCCATTGACACCTGCGGTCGGGTCAACGCCGCTGTAGTCCGTCGTCGTGAACACGTTCTGGATCGTGCCGAATACGCGCGGCCGTTCGAGACCGCCCAGCCGATCGAACGTGTAGCCCAGGGTGAGGTTGTCCATCCGGATGAACGACGCCTTTTCGACGTATACGTCCGACAGGAGCTGGGGCTCGGTGAAGCCGTACTGCAGCGCCGACGCGTGCAGGTTGACCGGCGCGTTCGCCTGTCGAAGGAACTGGTAGTGTCCGAGGTTGGACGCCACGTTGTTGTACACGTAGTTCCCGAGGTACGCGCGCAGCGTGAGTCCCGCGTCGAAGCTGCGCCACTTCATGTTCGACGTGTGTCCCAGAATCCACTTGGGCGCCGGACTCTTGTACGCACGGCGGTCGCTCTGATTGATGATGCCGTCGTTGTTGAGATCGACGTACCAGTCGATCAGTGTGGTATCTCCATCACCATTCACATCACTGTTGACCGGCTTTCCGTTCTCGCGCCTGTGCTGGTACACGAAGAACGAGTTGACCGGTTGCCCGGGTTGCAGCACCTGAATCAAACTCCCTACCCCACCGGAGATGCCGCCGGTCAGGATCTTCTGAACACCAGCGCGGTTGATGCTGACCAGCTCATTGCGGTTGGTCGAGGCCGCAAAGTTCGCGTCCCAGGTGAAGCCGCGCACCCCGCCGTCGAAAACCGTCGCGTCCAGCCCCAGCTCGAGCCCGCGGTTCCGCACCGTCCCGATGTTTGTCGTGATGAAGTTCGAGAGCCCCGTGCCAGCGGCCGTGGGGACGTTGAAGAGGAGGTCGATCGTCTTCTTGGAGTAGTAGTCGATGGTGCCCGCGATCCGGCCATCGAGGAATCCATAGTCCATCCCCACGTTCGTCGAGGCCGTTTGCTCCCACCTCAGATTCTTGTCAAACGCGCTCGGCCGGATCGTCGTGACGAATTGATTCCCGAATTGCGCCTGCGACGTGTTCTGGCCAATCGTGTACGACGCGGCGTTCAGGTAGCTGCCGACGGCCTGGTTCCCGTTCTCGCCCCACGAAATGCGCACCTTGAGGTCAGAGAGCGGCGTCCTCGCCTTGAAGAAACGCTCCTCCAGCACGCGCCACGCGAAGGCGGCCGACGGGAACGTTCCCCACTGGTTGTCGGGACCGAACTTCGACGACCCGTCGCGCCGCACGGTCGCCGTGAGCAGATACCGGTCGGCGAGAGTCAAATTGACACGACCGAAGCCGGACACCAACCGGCTCTCTTCGATGTTGTAGAAGGGGCGCGCCTCGACGGCCGCCGGTACGCCGAACGAGCCAAGCAGGTTGGTGGTGAGCCCTTGTGCATAGAACGAAGGGTAATTGCCACTGAAGCGCTCAGTCGAATACCCGGCAGTCATATCCAGAACGCTGGCGAACCGAGTGAGATCCCTCTCGTATGTCGCGTACGCGTCGAAAACGGTGCTCAGTTGCTCCGGACTGTTCCGAGTGAAGTTGCCGGCGCGGGTGGCTCCCTGCTCGATCTGAGACTGGAGCGTGGTCGGAGAGAACGTCGTCCGGTCTGCCCTGACCACGTCGTAGCCAGCACGGACTGTCGTCGTGAGCCCGGTCAGATAGGGAATCGCAAGTTCCCCTTCGAGATTGCCGACGCTGCGCAGCGTCGTGCCCGCGTCCTGCACCAGGTTCAGCTCGGCGATCGGGTTGTTGGGACCGAGTGTGTTGCTCCACTCAAAGAACTGCCCGTTGTCACGCATAATCGGCTGCGTCGGCGCGAACGCGACCGCGTTGCCGAGCACGCCGCCGGGCGTGAACCGGTCCTTCGTGCGCGATCCCTTGAGATGGCCGGTCAGCTTGAAGCGGTCGCTGAGAATTCGGTCGCCGTAGTTGAGCGATGCCGTGACGCGCTCGACCTCGGTCCCCCGCAGCACACCCTTCTGATCGAGGTATCCCAGACCGAGGCGGTACGCCATGTCATCGCGCCGACCGCTCATCGCCAGGTTGTGCTCCACCCCGCCGGCGTCCTCCGAGATCGCGCCGAGCCAGTCGGTGTTCGCGGTGCCCAGCGAAGCCACGTTGCTGGGCGCGTGCTGCTGCACCGCCGCGCGATACTGCGCCGCGTTCACCATGTCCGGTCCGCCGGTGACCTTCGATCCCGAAACGGTGCCGGTGTAAGCGAATTGTGGCCCGGAGCTGCCGGACTTCGTCGTAATGATGACAACCCCGTTCGCGCCGCGCGACCCGTAGATCGCCGTTGACGACGCGTCCTTCAACACGGTGATGCTCTCGATGTCGTTCGGATTGAGGAAGTTCAGCGGGTTGCGCCCCGCCGATGCCCCACCCCCAACGGTCAGCGGCACGCCGTCCACGACGAAGAGCGGCTCGTTGCTGGCGTTCACCGAGGTCCCTCCGCGGATGCGCAGCGAGATACCACCGCCGGGCTCGTTGTTGTCGATGACCTGAACGCCTGGCACCTTCGCGCGGATTAGCTCCTCGGCACTGACGATGCGGCCGGTGTTGAACTCCTCCGCCGAGACCACGTCGATGGAACCGGTAAGATCACGAGCTTCCTGCTCGCCGTAACCGATCACGACCATCCCGGTGAGCATTTGCGCGGTGGCCTGTAACTGGAAATCAACGGTCGTGGCTGCGTCCGCCGTGACGACGACACCGGTGACGGAGTCGGGCGCCATGCCAACCCGGATGGCGCGCACCGTATAGGTGCCGGGCTGTACGGGGAAGGTGTACCGACCGTTGTCGCTCGTGACAGCGCCCAACGTCGTACCCGGGATGGTGACGCGGGCGCCGGCGACAGGTCTCGCGCCTTCAGTAGACGTTACCGTGCCGGAGATCCTGCCGGCCTGTGCAAAGACGGGACCGGCTGCGAACAGCGCTGACATCAAACTCACGAATCCTAGTCGCCACATCGTGCCTCCTATGGGGAGTGAACTGTCGGGCAGCCTTCGGGGCGCAGGAACGCATGCGGTGCCGGGCAGGAAAGAGACCCGAGCGGCGGCCCGAGTCGGCGGACCGCCCGTCCACCGTCGAGCGACGCGGAGAGAAGCGCTTGGGGGTAAAGCTCAGCAGGTTATACTCTCCCGAAAATAAAATGTCAAGAGCACGTCAAGAGCATTGTCAAAAGCACATGGATGTCAAAAAGGATAGGAATCTCAATCGCTGTGGGAGAGTAGGGCGCCGCTTGGAGCCGGGCGCCACGGGCCGGGTCGAGATCTCCGCCCTGACCTCCTCCAACACGCCCGGGTTATCGGGAATGCCCGACTCCTGCCAGCGTTCCAGAGCGGCAACCAGTGCGACTTGCGCGAGAGCCTCCGTGGCGCCTACGTCGCTTACGATTGACCGATCCAGCCGAGTCCTTCGCTCACGTTACACCTGGAGGCGAGCTCGCCCGGACCGACGACTACACATCCACCACGACTTCGAAGCCGCCGTAGACCATGCGCTTGTCGTCGAAAGGCATCGCTCCCGGATCCATCATCTTCATGATGCGCAGATCCTTCATCACCTTGGCATTCACGCGATCGCGATGCGCGCGGGACTTATATAAGATCCATGAGAACACTACCGTTTCGCCTCGCTTCGCATTGACGATGCGCGTGAACGGCAACCCGCCAGGCATGCCCTTCAGGTCGTCGCCAACGCATTCGCGATACTCGAGGGCGCCGCATTCGCGCCAGACTTTCCCCGCTTTCTGAGACATGCGCCGATAGGCGTCCATGTTTTTTCTGGGAACCGGGATGACGAAGCCATCGACGTAGCGGGCCATGCGAACACCCTCCATTTAATGTTTGTCGGAACGTCTCGCGCGCGGAGCAGCCGTTACTGGTTGGCTCCCATCTGCCCGCGGACGCGCTCTTCCTGCATGCGCAACTCGGGAGTGAACTCGGCGCCGAAGTCCTCCGCCTCGAACACCTGCCGAATCTCGATCTCCGACTCCGTACCCGGGAAGGGATTGGGAGACCGCTTGACCCATTCGATCGCCTCTTCCTTGGACTTCACCTGAAACAGCCAGAAGCCGGCAATCAGCTCCTTCGTCTCCGCGAACGGCCCGTCGATCACCGTGCGCTTCGAGCCGCTGAATCGCACGCGCGCACCCGTGGAGCTTGGCTGCAGCCCCTCCCCCGCGAGCAGCACTCCGGCTTTCGCCAGATCTTCGTTGTACTTCCCCATCTCGGCCAGGAGCTTCTCATCCGGCAGTGCTCCCGCCTCGGAGCTCTTGTCGGCCTTGACCAGAATCATGAATCGCATCGCGGTATCTCCTCGTGAGTGGGAGGCCCGGCTTCCGGACGATCTCGACCGGCTGCACTTCGGCTTGTACCTAATACGTCGAACGAGCTTTGGCGAAATCGACACGCCAAGCGGCGGCGTCAGCCGAGTGTCGGCCGTTCAGACGACGGGACCAGGTTCTCCCGCCCGTGCTTCCGCGATCCACAGGTCCGGGTAGTCCAGGACCAGGCCGACTGCGTCGACGGTGAGTTCGCGCCGGAACGCACCACCCGCGCTCTCGTACAGATACCGATCCGGTGCCGCGCGCGTGTACACCTGCTCCAGCACCTCGATTGTGATCTCCGGAAAGCGCACCCACGCCGTCCGCACCGGCGCCGCCGCTCCGATCTCCAAATTCAGCCGGCGGATGGGCAACAGATTCGTCGCGGGGCTGAACGCGAGATCCACGTCGACGCATCCGGTAAGGTGCGGAGTGGGCACGCCATTCCTCGTCCATTTGGCGTGCCGATCTCGCGCGAGGTCGAGCTTGACCTGTTCCGCGCCGACATACCCGCGCACAAGGCATCGACGCGTGTACCAGTTGGCATTACAAGTGATGAGGTACTCGAGCCGGCACGGACGGCCGCTCTCCGCGAGCGCCGCAACGCCCGAGAGCCGCCAGCCATCGGCAACGGGGAGCAGTTCCGCTGCCTCGTGGCCCGGCAGGTCGAGCCGCCGCCAGAGAATCGTGGCGCGCGTTAGGCGGCTCGCTTGCAGGTGGGTCAATGCTACCCGATCTGAATCTCTGCCGGCAGGTCTGGAGACATCAAGGACGCGCCCCCATCGGCGTAGATCAGCTGCCCAGTTATCCAGTCGGCCTGCGTCGAGCACAGGAGCGCCACGACGTTGCCGATGTCTTCTGGAGTTCCCAGGCGCCCCATCGGCGTGTAGCCACGAGTATGCCAATTCCGAATCAGATCCTGTGCCTGCGGTGGCAGCGTGTTCAATACGCTGTCCTCGGTCCATCCGGGACTGATCGAATTCACGGTGATCCCGCGTTTGGCGAGAGCCACGGCGAAGTAGCGCACCAGCGACTCGAGCGCCGCCTTGGCGGAACCCATTC
>JANNOC010000416.1:0-14426 GCA_031398865.1 Gemmatimonadota bacterium
GCTCGTGCTCCGCACGCTGCCGCGCCAGAAGAATGCTGTGCGCATTCTGCAGTGCGACGGAGTGCAGTAGTTTCTCCTCTTCGCTGGAGTCGGCCACTATCTGCCGCCGATCATCTCGGCCGCGAGCGCCGTGCCGCGAACACGCGCCTGAATTTTCGCGAACGCCGTGTCGCGGCTCGTGGATGTGTCATCGCTGAACGGGGCGAAGCCACAATCGTCGGTCGTGCCCAGTTGTTCGGCGGGAATGTACCTGGCCGCTTCCAGGACTCGATCCCGCACCTCTTCGGCGGTGTCGATGTGCGGGTCAATCGAGGACACGACGCCGACAAAGACCCGTTGATCCGCTTTCATGTATTGCCGAATGATCTTCAGGACGCGAACCCGGTCCGGCTCACCTGTGAGCGCGATACAGAAATTGCCGGCGTTCAACTCGAACAATTGCGGCAACAGTTCAGCGTAATCGACATCGGCGCTGTGCGTCGAGTCACGGTCACCGCCCGGGCAGGTGTGTACGCCAATGCGCGTGCGATCCTCGGCCGAAAATCGCGCCAGCGCGAGATTGTTCAGCTCGATGAAGCTGTTGAGCAGGTGGCCCGAGCGATCGATCTTCATGGCAAGCCGCGCTTCTGTAAAGTCGATCTGCACCTTGCTCGCGCCCTTTGACAGACACCGCCGGATCTCGGTTTCATGCTCGCCCAATAGGTCGTCGATGAACTCCGCACGCGAGTATCCCGGAATCTCATCGGCGGGATACATGAGACTGAGCGCGGAGGGCGAGATCACCGCCTGCTTCAGCGGCCGGTGCGCGTATCGCAGCGCGACGTCCAGGTAGCTGTCCGCATACCGCTTGTAGCGGAACGGGCCCTTCGTGAGCCGCGGCATGCGGCGGGTATGTCCGGCTGTGAAGGGAATCTTGAAGCCATCCGGGGCCGTGTTCGACAAGCCATGCACGGAATACGTCCAGAAATTGTCGAATTTCCGCTGCTCCCCGTCTGTGATCATTGGCGAGCCTGTGGCCTCGAAGCGCTCGATCGTGTCCTTCACGGCCGCGTCGTAGAGCGGATCCGAGTTCGGGTCCTGAATGTCGCCCCGGGCCACCGCGTCGATTAACGCAATGGGACGAGGGATGCTGCCGATTGGCTCGGTGGGGATCGTCATGATTGCATCTCTCGGCGGCAGCTCAAGACAGGCACTGACTCTGGCCGCCAGTGAGCCGAAAGGCGGCGTGTGCGGTGGATGACCTCGGCGATTCGACCCAGACGGCAGCGGTTGTCGATGGGGTGATCCTCGCCAACACTGCGCGCTCTAGCAAGGGCAGCTGCGGGCACCCCGTGATGCGCCGGAACTGTTGCTCCATCGCGCAGGCGCGGACGCACATCAGCGGAGCTTCCGATCGCTCGTGCGCCTCCCTTGTGCCGGGCCGCGCCCAGTACAGTATGGAGTAGGCAGGAACGGTCCGCTGCACCTGGTGAGGTGTGGGTTCCCACTGGCGCCAACCATCCCTGCAGGACGATGTTTCTGCCCGTCGCTCATCACTGAAGGATACCATCATCAAGGCGAGGGACCACATGCCGCCCGAAAGCCTACGTCGAGTTCTGCAGGTGGCTGCCGCCGCAATGCTTGCGACCGCGGCGTGCAGTAGCAGCGATCCGTTGGCGCCATTTCAGCCCGAGATCACGAACGTTGCGGACGCCTTCCAGGCGCAGGCGACTGGGGTCACTTCCGTGACATTTACCCGGTCCTACATGTGGCAGAACAGCGGCACCCGCGCGACCGTCAACCATTCGACAACGACGACCGCTGGCAGCGCACGGGTGGTGATCCGCGATGCGGGGGGAGCGGTCGTCTACGACAAGGCACTGGCGGCCAGCCTCAACGAGCCAACAACGGCGGGCGTGGCCGGGGCCTGGCGGGTCGCACTGACCCTGACGAACTACTCTGGCACGCTGAGCGTCCGGGTGCAGAAGCTCTAGACTTTTCGCAGTGGTAGCGTGGGAGATTCTGGCGTCGATCCGATCCGTAGCCTCGCGCGGGATATCTACCGAGCCTCGAGGATAGCGCGCAGCTCCGCTACTCAGCTCGCGACGGCAACGGCGCCTCGTTAGGCGGAGCGACCTTCGCCAGGAGCCCGGTCACCTGCCTCAGACGCCGAACTGGCGTAGGTGGTGGTCCAAGTGCTTGTGTTGGAGCACGCCCCAGCTGCGCCCGGAGATCCTGCCGAACACCTTGCTCTCGGGCCACACGCCTCCCGCACCTCTCGCGCCGAACCGTTCGATCAAATCGCGCAATCCGCTCAGATCCATCCCCCACGTCGTAGGTTTGCGGGCGAGCATTTCCGGAGGCGCCGCGGCCTTCCCCTTCGGCCACGGCACCACATGGATCAGGAGCCAGTTGAGCGGCCAGCGCCGCATCGGCCCGACCGGCGGTCCGAGTTCCGCCTCGCCCAGCCCCTGGCGCAAGCCAGTGCTCACGTGGCAGACCATCTCGGGAGCAGTGAAACGGCCCCATTGCGGCTGCCGGTTCGGAGCCAGGCGCTCGATCCGATCCATGATGCGCCTTCTGTCCTGCGCGTCGAAGAGCGTGCCCATGGAACGCGTTTCCTATTCGATGGTCAGCGGCGGCGAGAACGAGTCGGCGCTCATGTTGCTTCCTGCCTGGGCCAATTCCATGCATACCAGACAATGAGTGCCGTAAGTACGACGTCAACGCTTCCCAGGAATATGTAGAACGCCCAGGCACCTGGCATCGTGACAAGAACGAACACCGTATAGATCACGCCCATGATGATGTTCACCCAGCGATTCAGCGTCGGCTTTAACGTGAGCGACAGGAAAACCATGACGCCGGGGATCGCCATCGAGACTGCGGTTCCCAACAACACCCCTTGAGTCGTCGGTCCGAGTGGCACCATTTGTCCTTCCAGCATTCCTTGCAGCTTTCCCGGCTGGTAGAGCCAAAAATAATCGCCATAGAGGTAACAGAGCATCACACTTACCCACAGCGCTGAGATCTTCATCCTTACATCGATCTTGATGTCCTGTAACGCTGTTCCGGTGTTCTTCATTGACTCCACTTGATTTCTCCTTCCTTCGATTCCATCAGGTAAGTGTGCAGCGGCCTAACGCGGACGCCGGTCACTCCGAAGCAGATCCAGGAGCAATGCGTCCGCGCCACAACCAGGCTCCGCTACTCTGCCACGCGCTTCTCCTCCCACGTCGAAGCATTCACGCGCGTTGTGTCCGGCGCCGCGCATCACGACCAGCTTCTTCTGCGGCGCCTGGACGGTCTCGAATCACTCGAGAGGTGATCGTCCACGCGTTCGACGCTCTCGGGACGCGCGATTCCGCGCGATCCTCGAGGAAAGAGTAGCGATCAGGGCGCGCACCGAAACGGCATGACTATCTTCACATGTGACCCCAGGGAGACCGCATGGAAATGCCGCCGCCACGTATTGTCAGGAAGCCGATGGCGAGATCGGAGCTCGTCGCCATCGCGTCGGAGCAATTCGGCGATATGGTGAAAGCGGTGGTCGATGTCAGCCGCGAAATCATGGCGCTGGGCGGGGAACTGCATTCGGACGAGGAGGCGCTCCTGCTCGATGACGGGTCGTCTCAGGACGATCTTTGGGGGATCAACCTGTACCCGGGCGCGAGCGATGCTGAGTGGATTGAATACGATTCGATGATCAACGTGCGACCGTCACAGGGCAACCGGATGCGCGGTGTTGAGGACGCTGGATTGAGGGACGCCATTCAGCGGATCGTGCGCTCGCTGGTGACATAGGGTGACCCCATCGACCAGGGGGCACGCCGGCCTTGCCGCCGGCAGATGGAAATCGCTGACTCTCATCGAACAGCTCGCCAACGTTGGAAGTGAAGTGGATCGCGCGATCAAGGCGCACGGGGCCGGCCGCGCCGATCGTCGGGACGCCGCCGTGGACCGTTGCCTCGAGCTGTTCGATCTGACGGCAGCGGACGATCGCTGGCGCGGCGCGCGGCGGCGCGAGGTGCTCAGGGCCAGGGAAGCATTCTGCGCGCTTTTCTGGGGCGATGCCGAGCAACAGGGGGAAGCCGCCTCGCTTAGCAAATACTTTCTCCAGTTCGCGTACGCCGTGCGGCGCTCGGCGGCCGGTCGTGCTCGGGCGCAGCGGCTGGTTACCTGACGCTCCCCGCGCGTGTTACTCCCTCGTCCAGCACGCTCCGCACTTTTTCAGCCAGTTGACCGGGTGAGAACGGGGGGGCGGTTGGCTCGTCGTCAGGCTGGCCTTCGACGGTCAGTGGCCCACGCGACCAGGCTCACAATGACGGCCCCAACGGCGATGCCGAGAATGAAACTGTCCGCGCGCCGTCTGACCAGAAGCCCAGGTGCAAGGCTTCTCATAGAACGCAAGCGCGCATCGCGAGCTACAATGGCATGATCGTCCACCTCATTGACGGTACCTACGAACTGTTTCGCCACTTCTACGGACAACGCCGCTTCAACGAAGGCAAGGACAAGCCTTTCGGCGCGGTGGCCGGCGTGCTGCACTCGGTGCTGGAGATGATCGAAACAGGGGCCACCCACGTGGGTGTTGCCACCGACCACGTGATCGAATCCTTCCGCAACGCGCTGTGGCCCGACTACAAGACGGGCGAAGGCATTGAGCCCGCGCTCCACGCGCAGTTCCACCCGCTTGAGGAGGCGCTCGCCGCGATGGGGGTCGTGGTCTGGCCGATCATCGAGCTCGAGGCGGACGACGCCCTCGCCTCGGCGGCGCGCCTCGCCGCGGAGGATTTGCGGGTGGACAAGGTGTGCATCTGGGCGAACGACAAGGATCTCGCGCAGTGCGTGCGCGGCGACCGCGTGGTGCAGATCGACCGGCGCGGCATGCAGATCCGGAACGCCGAAGGCGTGCGCGCGAAGTTCGGTGTCGAGCCGGCGCTGATTCCCGACTTCCTCGCCCTGGTCGGCGATGCCCAGGACGGCTACCCCGGCATCCGCGGGATCGGGCGGGCGACAGCGGCGCGGCTTCTGAACAGGCACGGGCCGATCGACGTCTTTCCCTCGAACATCCTGGGAGCGGAGCGCGACAGAGCGATGCTTTTCAAAGTGCTCGCGACGCTTCGGACCGATGCGACGCTTTTCGCCGACGTCGATGAGCTCGAGTGGCGCGGTCCCACCGCCGCGTTTGCGGAGTGGGCACAGCGGATCGCGGATGCGCGCCTCCTGGCGCGCTGCGTCGAGGCCGATACGGCCAGGCGCCCGATCGATGCGACGCGATCCCGGTTGGATGCCTAACGCCGGCTGTTGGCGCGTTCCTCCTCGGCGACCACTTGGGCGGCTACGGTGGGCTCGCCCCAATTGCGACCGTAGTCGTGATTGCCAAGACTACCCAGCGTTGCGAGGCGGCTGTGCGGGAGGTGCGCCAATACTGCGCGCAGTTGCTGGAAGTGCTCCTCGCCGCGCGCGGCTCGGTATGTGATGAAGTCACCTGTGATGACCACCAGGTCCGGTTTACGCGCGGTTATGCCGCTCCCGACTCACAGTGGGCGCGCCAGATAGTTGACGACGTGTGCCAGAGCGTGGGCGATCATGGCGGCTTCCAGGCCGAATCGCCAGAACAGATAGCCGAACAGTAATCCAAACGCCGCGTTTGCCCCGATCACGAACACCACGACGTTCATATCCAATGCGCCGAGCAGCGCCGACGCCGCCGGCAGGTGGCCGGCACCGAACACGAATGCGCTTGCAGCGATAGCGAGCCAGACGTACCCCACTCTCGGGGCACCCCGTCGATGTTGCAGGAAGCGCCACGCCAGCCACACGAACGCCGTCATCAAGCCCCACCGGAGAAGCAGTTCCTCCGTGATGCCGCCGTACAATATGCGAGCGAGGAGTGGGGGGGAAAATCGCGCCTGAACGTGCGCGAGGGCGGCGGGCGCATAACTGGTCACGGCGACCAGCAACATCCCGCCCAACACGCCAGCGATGCCGCCGGGCAGAAGCTGTGGCGTGAGCGCGGACGCGATCGGGCGACCTGTGACGGCCGCCTCAAACGCGGGCGCGCGGAGCCCGACCGCGGGCGCGAGCGCAACACCGGCCCATGCAGCGAGCGCGACGAGGAGCGCGCTCTGCGCAAGACTCGCGATTGACACTACCCACAGCGGCGCCGGGAGCGTCACCTCCGCCAACAGTTGCGGCAGTACCGTAGCCGTGATGACGACCACGCCAAGCATACCGGCCAGCCAGAGGAGGAGACCGAGTCGGAATCGGGATGTTCCAGCGTTGTCAGTCATTGTCATCGGGGTGTTGATCGGCCACGAATCCCAAGGCAGGGATCCGATGCGTAACTATGCTCTGCGAAAGTCCTACCAAAAGCCATGTCCGCTGCAACATACGGCGGGCCTCGGGCGGACGGCAGAAGGCGCGAGGCCCTGCATCGACGACGGTCGGATCACGCACGGTGAATCAGGGCGATCGTTGGCGACGCGCGGGGAACAAGAATAACGGCGAACCGCGGGTGTTAGCTTGACGCATGGCCCTCACCGCGACCATGCACAACTTCGACATCCAGCTGTCCGACGTGGACCGTGGTGTCTACGAGTCCCTCGCTCTCCGCGTCGCGAGGCATCCATCAGAAACCGAGGAGTACCTGCTCACGCGGGTGATCGCGTATTGCCTCGAGTATGCCGAAGGCATCGGCTTTTCCAAGGGGCTCGCCGAGCCTGACGAGCCGCCCATCGCCGTTCGCGACCTCACCGGCAGCCTCAAGGTGTGGATCGACATCGGGGCCCCGGACGCGGCGCGCCTGCACAAGGCCAGCAAGGCAGCCGGACGGGTTGCCGTGTACACGCACAAGGATCCCGCGCAGATCGTGCGTCAGCTCGCCGGAGAGCGCATCCATCGCGCCGACGCCCTGGAGCTGTACGGCGTCGATCGCGAGCTGCTCGCCGAACTGACAGCGCGCCTCGACCGGCGGATGACGTTCGGTCTCTCGGTGAGTGATGGTCAGATCTACATCGACATCGGGGGCACGACGCTCACCGGCGCGGCAACGCGATTCAGCCTCACCCCTCGCGGTTAAGGGTGCCGGCGATGGGCAGCCACGAGTCCTCAATAAAGTCGCACGACATCATCTCAACGAAGCGCCTTGGTGAGACGAAGCCCGGTGTGCTCGTATCCGATGCGCTCGTAGAATGCATGGGCGCCATCGCGGTGCGTGCCTGACGTGACGGAGATGCGTACGGCGCCATGCTCTCGTGCCCAATGCTCGACGGCCGCGGTCAACTGCGTGCCAATCCCGGCCTGCTGGTGGCGATTACTGACAACGAGGGTTGTCAACCACGCGACGAGCGAGGAGGCGTGAATCGTCGGAAATACGTGCCCCGTTACCACCCCAAGAACTTCGCCTTCGACCTCCGCAACGAGAGCAACAGCGTCGTGAAGGGGAGCGAGGCGGGCGAGCCGTGTGAGCACTACCTCTGGTGTGGCTGGATAGCCCAGCTGGCCAAGTAGGTCTGCAATCGGCGCCGCATCATGCGCTGCGGCAGAGCGGATTCCGGCCGACAGAAACATCAGGAGGGGAAGTGAGCTTCTCGAAAGTGCCGATCTGACGTCACGGGACGTCGTGTCACCGTGAGCGGCGCCGCCGACTGGGCCTGGAGTTGCGTGGCCACCAGCGCCACGCACACTACCCGGAAAATGCCGGTCATGGAGGAAAAGTGAAGGGGACGTGATGCTAGCGCCTCAAGCTAAGCTGCAAGCGAATCACATAAATCGCGAGCGTAAGCGAGCGTCCCAAAAATCGTTTGGCAGCGTCAGCGAGTGTTAGCCGCATCTATGGTACAGACCGGGTACATAGGTAACACAACTGTCCGGCAACATGGGTAACACTCCACGTCCGGCGTGCGCCTCCTCTGTTGCTCCACGCCGATTGCACATCGCGCATCGTGGCCCTAGCTGTCGCTGAGTCGCGGCCCCAGTATGCGACTGTGAATAACCTGCAAGAGCGCCTCGAGTCGGGATTGAAGGACCGCTACGTGGTGGAGCGCCCCCTTGGTGAGGGTGGGATGGCGGTGGTGTTCCTCGCTCGAGACCTGCGCCACGAACGCACCGTCGCGGTGAAGGTCCTGCGGCCGGAAATTTCCGCAGAGATCGGCGCGGAGCGTTTTCTTCGCGAAATCAGAATGGCGGCGAGTCTCACTCACCCGCACATCCTTCCGGTCTTCGATTCCGGCGACGCGAACGGTCTGCTTTTCTACGTCATGCCGAGCATGGAAGGACATTCACTGCGCCATCGGCTGGATGAGGAGCGACAGCTGGCTCTCGCGGATGCGCTTCGCATCACGGCCGAAGTGGCTATGGCGCTCGACTACTCCCATCGTCATCAGGTGATGCACCGCGACATCAAGCCAGAGAACATCCTGTTGCATGAAGGTGCGGCACTGGTGGCGGACTTCGGCATCGGTAAGGCACTCACCGGCGGCAAATCCATCACTCAGACCGGGCTGGCGGTCGGCACGCCAGCATACATGAGTCCGGAGCAGGCGAGCGGCGAGACCGGCATCGACGGCCGCAGTGATATTTACAGTCTGGGTTGTGTGCTCTACGAGATGTTGAGCGGAGAACCGCCGTTCACCGGGCCGAACGCCCGGGCGATCATCGCGAAGCGGTTCGTGTCGCCAGTGCCGAGTGTGCGAACCACACGCGATGTCCCGGACTCGGTGGATGCGGCGCTCAGTCGCGCGCTGGCGCGTACACCGGTGGACCGGTACCGCACGGGCGCCGAGTTCGCCGATGCCATGAAGGCCATCCTTCGAGGCGGCCAAGGTGCCACGGTTCACACGCCGCCCGAGGTGAAGAGTTCGACCGTTCGCAAGGCCATTGCCGTGCTCCCGCTCGCGAATATGAGTGCCGATCCCGAAAACGAGTACTTCAGCGACGGCATGACGGAGGAGATCATCAACGCGCTCTCCAAAGTGCCAGGCGTGCATGTCGCTTCGCGCTCATCGTCGTTTGCGTTCAAGGGCAAGAAGGATGTGGACGTGCGGCAAGTGGGTGAGCGACTTGGTGTCACGTCGGTGCTGGAAGGAAGCGTTCGCAAAATCGGCAACCGCATTCGCATCGCGGCGCAACAGGTCAACGTCGAGAACGGGTATCAACTGTGGTCGGAGACGTACGATCGCCAGCTCGAGGATGTCTTCGCGGTACAGGATGAGATATCGAGATCGATCGTCGAGGCGCTCAAAGTGCAGCTCGGCGGCGCAAGCGGCCAAGTCGTGGCCCCGACAAAGAATCTCGAAGCGTACACCACGTACCTGAAGGGCCGTTACCACTTCAACAAGTTCAGCGAGCAGAGTCTCCGAAAGGCGCTCGACTTGTTTCAGCACGCATTGCTTCAGGATCCGGGATTCGCGCGGGCGTACGCCGGGATAGCCGACGTCTGGTGCGATCTCGCGGATGACTGGGTGGCCCCTGACGACGCGTATCCGAGGGCGAAAGCGGCGGCGGAACGTGCGTTGCAGCGCGACGCGGAGCTTGCGGACGCGATGATCTCGGTCGGTAAGGTGCTGTGCTGGCACGAGTGGGCGTTCGCCGAGGGAGTGTGGCAGCTGGAGCGCGCGATCGCACTCAGCCCGAACAACTCGGAAGCGCAGTGGGTGCTGGGCACCGCGCTGCCACTGGTTGGCCGTCTGAGCGATGGTATCGTGGCTGTGAGACGGGCGGTGGCTCTGGACCCGTTGCGTGTGGAGTACGCCGGGTGGCTGACCCGCTTCCTCTTGTACGACAAGGACTACGAAGCCGCCATCGCGCAGGGGAAGGAGCTGTTGGAGGTGGACGAGGAATACGGACGCGGCTTCGTCTGGATGGGCTCGGCCTACCTTGCATTAGGGAACGCGCAGCTTGCCCTCGAATGGTTCCAGCGCGGCCAGGCGCTGGACCGTGCTGTGCGTTCGTATGATGCGATGATCGTGCGGGCGCTCGCGGCGCTGGACAGAAGGGAAGAAGCCGACGAGATCATGGCCCGGCTCGAGACCGAGTCACGGCAGCACTATGTCCGCTCCGAGTACCTCGCGATGGGGCACGCGGCGCTCGGCAACCTTGATAAGGCGTTCGAGTCGCTCGAGCGCGCGTACCAGGCGCGCTCGGCCGGTCTGATCTACCTTCACCTCGACCCCGGGTACGATCCATTACGTGCTGACCCCCGGTACGCGGAGCTTCGCGCCCGTGTTGGCGTACGATAGGGATACGAGATGGGGTGGAAGGCCGAAGGCCGACGAAAGTAGGCGATGCCATCATGTCTGCCTGGTGCTAACGCGTCGGACGTGACATTCGTGCTGGCTAACGCTCAAGCTCAGTTGGTATGAAGCGGCTGGACCCCCACGGCGACGTGGTGCTCTTCAGCCTAGCGCGCCTCGCTGAATGCGGCCATCAGGGACACATCCCTGGCTTTCGAACGCCGAGTGTCAGGCGCAGCGTCCCTAGCGTGTCACCACCGCGCGCACAATCTCGAGCATCACCGCTGTCCCTTTCCTGATGTTCTCAATCGATATCCTCTCGTTGTTCCCGTGCAGGCCCGCCAGCTCCGCTTTGGGAATCACGTATGGTGAAACGCCGTAGCTCGCAATTCCAAGATGTCTGAACCAGTGACTGTCGGTGAAACCCGTCTGCACAGACGGTGCGATGCTCGCGCCGGGATAATTGCGCCGCAGACCATCGACGATTGCGCGATACAGCGGATTCTCGGTTGATGACACTGCCGGCGTGAACGCGATTATCTGCTCGACCGTGATATCCGGATCGTTGAGTGCCGCGGTGAACTCGCGGAGAAACGCGGCGCGATCCTGATCGGGAAGCAGACGACAATCGACCTGAGCCTGTGCCTCGGCAGGTACCACGTTGATCTTGTTGCTCGCCTGAAGCATGGTGATCGCGCACGTATTCCGAAGGAGCGACGCGAGCTCCGGGCGATCGAGCTGCAGCTCCATGAGCGTGTTCCGATCCGCAATCAGTTTCGTGGCATCGCTGAAGCCCTCCTTCCACCGTGCCGGCATGGATGGAGCGATCGCGGCGAAGTATGCGCCGACAGCCGGAACGAGACGCGGCGTGAATTCGTATGTCTGAAGCCGATCGAGCGCGCGAATGAGTCTGTTTACCGCTGACGCAGGTGCCGGTTGCGATCCGTGACCCGGTTTGCCCACGGCGGTGAGCTTGAGCCAGAGGGGCGTCTTCTGCGTCACCTCTATTGCGAACTGCATTCGCCCGTCGGGTTCGACAGTGCCACTGCCTCCTTCATTCAACAGAAGGCCGGCACCCTTGAACGCTTCGGGACGATTCCTCACGATCCATCCCGCACCGAAGTTACCACCCGCCTCTTCGTCGGCCGTCGCCATGAAGATGACGTCACGGTTGAACGGAACCTTCGCACGCTTGAGGGCGAGAAATGTCTGGAGGTGAGCCACGCCGAGGGGTTTTGTATCGATCGCGCCGCGTCCGAAGATGACGCTGTCCTTGGTTGTGGCGGCGAGCGGGTCGAAGTCCCAGTACTTCGGGTCGGCCGGCACAACGTCCATGTGATGTAGCAGAACCAGCGCTGGCTCACTTCCTCCTTTGAGTCGTGCCCAGATGTTGCCTCGTCCCGGCGCTGATGTCGCGGTATCGAACGGAATCCCTTCCTGCTTCAGGATACGTGCGAACCAGCGCATGCTCTCCACCTCATTGCCGGGCGGATTCGTTGTGTTGATGCGCAGATACTCACGCGTTCGCTGCACCGCCTCCGCCTGCAACTTCGCGATGTCGATGCTCTGCTGCGCGCTCGCGGACCCGAGGGGGATCACGTTTGACGAAGCGCAAAGCAGTGACACGATCAGGCTGCTCAACCTGCTCAACCTGCTCAACCTGCTCAACCTGCTCAACCTGCTCAACCTGCTGCAAGAGCGCATCGATATTCTCCGGCGGTTGTGTGAACGCGTGCAGCATCCTCCGTACCCGCGCCCGCGCACGCGACCATCACCTTCACTCTTGCTCACCCGGAAGTGGGAAACAGCAGCTCATTGCCGTCGGGGTCGTCGACCTGGATCACGTCGTAACCCCACCAGGAGGCCTTGCTGGGAACCGAGCGCTCGATGATTTCACGGCGAAGCTCGGTAAGCCCGTCCTGGGTCAGCTCGACGAATAGCCGCGCCTTGTCTCTGCGCGTGGCGTCTTCGCAGAGAATGATCTCGCATTCTCCGCGATTGACCTGGCATACCTTGCCCGCGCCGTCGCCTTCATGCCAACGCTTCTCGAAGCCGAGCATGTCGATGTAGAAATGCAGCGCGCGGTTCAGGTCGGCAACGAAGAGCACCGGACGCGTGTACCACCGTTGAACAATGTGGGTTGTTACGGCTTGCTCTGTCATTCTCAGCTCCTGATCCGCCTAACGCCCGAGTTTACTTGCCGGGCGAACGGGAGGACCGACCGAAGAAAAAGCTCACCCTGCCGCTGCCCAGCACTCGAGTTCGACGCGAGCACCTCGAGCCAGGCCGTTCGCGCCGAACGCGCTCCGGGCCGGCAGTCGGTCGGAACGGAAGTAGGTCACGTAGACGCGGTTCATCCGATCCCATTCTCCCATGTCGGCCAACATCGCGGTGCACTTCACAACGCGATCCATCGACGAGCCTGCGCGCTGCAGGGCAGCCTTGATGTTCTCCAAGGTCTGTCGGGTCTCAGCCTCGATACCGCCGGGGACGAGCGTACCCGTGCTGTCCGTTCCGATCTGCCCCGCCAGGAAGAGCATGTCGCCGACTCGGACGGCGCTCGAGAATGGCCACGGTGACTGGCCCGGGGGCTGCGGAACCGGAAAGTACTGAACGACAGGCGTGCCCGCTGGCCGACAGGCAACAGCGAAGAGCATGAGGACCAGAGCGAGAGGGAGCAGGGTACGGCGCATCGATCTCCTTATGGTTGCATGTCGAGAAGCACATTGACCTTGGCGCGGTACCCGCGCACTGCCTTCGCGCGACATCCCGCCGCGCGCATGAGCCGCGCGACACGCCGGCGACTGACCGCCCAGCCGGTGGCGGACAGCAGGCGATAGAGGCGCGGACTGCCATAGCGTTCCTGATGCTGCACGAACAACCGCGTGATCTCTTTCAATAGCACTCGGTCCTGCTCCGCATGCCGGCTCTCGCCGCGACCGCGCCAAACATAGAACCCCGCCGGGGTCACGCCATAGCGCCGGCACAACGACACTACGCTGAACTGCGCGCGCTGCGTGTCGATGAAGGCGAAGGTGTCGCCTTTCGAGCGGAACAGAACCGAATGGCTTTTCTTAAGAGGGCATGCTCCTCTTGCAAGAGCGCGTGTGCCTTCTCGAGCGCCTGCAGCTGCGCGATCTCGCGGGCTGGACCTGGGGGCGGCGCCTTGGCCACCCGCCCGCGCAGCCGTCCATCCCGCGTCCTTGCGCCACTTCGATAGCATGAAGGGATGGATCTCCAGGGCCGTGGCGACCGACTTGACTTGTAACCCCGGCTGCTGACTCAAGCGTTACGGCACGCCGAAAAAGCCGTGCACAGGCGGGCGAGGGCGCAGTTCCTCTCGGCGTCCCGTGGCTTCGTTCGCGAGCCAGACCCGTGTGACCGAGTCCATCGCGTCCCGCATCAGTCGGAGGCCGATGGAGTCACGTGCTACCGCGTCCACTAAGTAGGTGATCAGCGATCGCGTGGAAAGCGTGATTCGTGTTTCATCTGTCTGGCTAGCGCCCTGGCGATAAGCGGCGGGCGCCGCATGCGACCGTCAGCTTCATCGGCTTGTTGAACCTAATCCGCCTGCGGCGGTTAGCACTGCCACTCCTTCGCGGGTTCGCCTTGCCCGAGCGGTTGAGGAAGACAGTAGCGCGATGTCTGATCCTCTCAACCAGTTTCCTGAGAGGATCGCATGACCCGCTCCGCCAACGCACGATCCACGACTCCAGTCCGCGGCTACTCCGACCGCATGAAAGTCCAAGAAGCGAGATCATCGCGCCTCTCACAGGCGGATTGAGTTTAGCCGCAGATTGTGCCGCGGCTTTCGCGCGGCAGGAATCGCTACTTCGTCAGGCTGCGCAGTCGCCGACGCTCCGCCAGTACGGATACTGCCACACCCGCTGCCAAAACCGAGAGTATCACGGCGAGCATATACAAGTTGAAGTGCTGCCCGAGGGCGAGCTTCAGCCATTCGGCAAGCAGCATCTTCACACCCACGATCATCAGGACCAGTGCGAGCGAGACCTTCAGGTATCGGAACTTCGTCACCATGTCGGCCAGCGCAAAGTAGAGCGACCGCAGACCGAGTATCGCGAACACGTTGCTGGTGAACACCAGGAACGGGTCAGCCGTAATGGCGAAGATGGCCGGGATCGAATCGACGGCGAAGATCAGATCGGTCGTCTCGACCATGACGAGCGCCAGCGCCAGAGGCGTGAGGAG
>JANNOC010000420.1:0-1571 GCA_031398865.1 Gemmatimonadota bacterium
AACGGCACCGCGTTCCTGTTCGCTGACGCGTTTCCAACGGCGGATGGCAAGGCCACCTTCTATCCGGTAGAATTCCTTCCGGCCGCCGAGCTGCCTGACGAGGATTTTCCGTTCATGTTGAACACCGGGCGGCAACTGTACCACTGGCACACGGGCACGATGACGCGCAGGTCCACGGCGCTTGACGCGCGCGAGCCGACGCCGACGGTCGAGCTCAACCCCGCGGACGCGCAGGCGCTCGGGGTGGGCGATGGCGACGACGTCCTCATCGCCTCGCGACGCGGTGAGCTGCGCATCGCCGTGCGCCTGTCGGGACGCGTGGCTCGGCGGCAGATCTTCATTCCGATGCACTATCGCGAAGCGGCGGTCAACCTGTTGACCAATCCGGCACTCGATCCGTACGCCGGCATCCCCGAGTTCAAGGTGTGCGCCGTCCGCGTGGAGCGCGCGCCGACCTCCGCCGTGCCTGACGCACCACACGCGCAGCATTCGCTCGCGACGGGCGACTGATGCACCTCGGTTTGGCTGGACGAGTCGCCGTCGTCACCGGTGCGTCCAGCGGTCTCGGTCTCGCGATCGCGAGAGAGCTGGCGCTCGAAGGCGCGTCGGTGGCGATCCTCGCGCGACGGCTCGAGCCGCTCGAGCGCGCGGCCGGGGAGATCGTCGCCGAGTCCAGCCAACGTGTGCTGCCGCTGGCGGCCGACGTGACGGACGCGGCGCAGGTGGACGCCGCGCTCGCGCGCGTCGCTTTGGAGCTCGGACCAGTGGACATCCTGGTCGCGAATGCCGGGGGACCGCCGAGCACGACGTTCGAAACGACGACCGAGGCGCAGTACCGCGCCGCGATCGAACTCAACCTCCTCGCTTCCGTGCGACTGGCACGCGCGTGCGTGCCAGGCATGCGGGCTCGGCGATGGGGACGCGTGATTTTTGTCAGCTCGATGGCGGCGAAACAGCCGGTGGCCGGCCTGCTTCTGTCGAACATGGCCCGCGCGGGACTCCTCGGCTTCGCGAAGACACTCGCGAACGAATGCGCGCGCGACGGCGTGCTCGTGAACACCGTGCTGCCGGGCCACTTCGACACGCCGCGCGCGCTGGAGCTGGCGGGGATGCGCGCCGAACGCGAGCAGCGCGATGTGGCGACATTACTGGCGGAGCGCGTGGCGGGGGTGCCGCTGGGGCGCAGCGGCGACCCGCGCGAGTTCGCCGCGGTGGTCGCCTTTCTCGCGTCCGAGCGCGCGAGCTTCGTGACGGGAACAGCAATCCAGGTGGATGGCGGACAGATCGCGTCGCTGGTATGAAACACGCATCACGCGGCGCGCTGCCGCCTCTCTTCGGAGCACATCACTGAAAGCGCTCGTCAAGAAGTCTGCCGCGCCCGGGTTCGTCCTGGAAGACGTGCCCAAGCCCAAAATTCGTGACGATGAAGTCCTCATTCAGGTGCGTCGCGCCGGCGTGTGCGGAACCGATGTGCACATCTATGATTGGGACGGCTGGGCGAAGGGGCGGTGCCGGCCGCCGTTCGTAGTAGGGCACGAGTTCGCGGGCGACGTCGTGCGGGTCGGATCACT
>JANNOC010000427.1:0-2575 GCA_031398865.1 Gemmatimonadota bacterium
GCACATGTTCTTCGAGGGCGACCGCATAACGGCAATGCGCGAGATGATCGTCGCGCGCGACGAGGGAGGTCGCCGCCGCGCGCTCGCCAAGCTTTTGCCGATGCAGCGTGCGGATTTCGAAGGAATCTTCGAGGCGATGGACGGATATCCCGTCACGATTCGGCTGCTCGATCCGCCGCTGCATGAGTTTCTTCCGCATGGCGGCGAGGAGAGCAAGCTGCTCGCACGAACGCTGGGGCTGACGCGCGCGGAGCTCACGCGCATCGTCGAGTCGCTGCGGGAAACCAACCCCATGCTGGGCCACCGCGGCTGCCGGTTAGGCATCACCTATCCGGAGATCACGGAGATGCAGGGGCGCGCGATCTTCGACGCGGCAGTGCGAGCCAAGCGTCGCGGAATCGATGTGCGGCCCGAGATCATGGTGCCGCTGGTCTCGACGGTGAAGGAGTTCGACCACCAGCGCGCGCTGCTCGAGGAAACGGCGACACAGACGCTGGGTGCCATGGGTGAGGACGTGGCGTATCTGATCGGCACCATGATCGAGCTGCCCCGCGCGGCGCTCACGGCCGAGGCCATCGCAGCGAGCGCGGAGTTCTTTTCCTTCGGCACCAACGACCTCACGCAGACGACGTTGGGACTCAGCCGTGACGACGCGGGCCGTTTCCTTCCGACGTATGTTGAGCGCGGCATTTACGCCGAGGATCCCTTCCAGGTGCTGGATGACGCTGGCGTCGGCAAGTTGATTCGCATGGCAGTCAGCGACGGGCGGCGCAGCCGGCCGGGTCTCAAGGTGGGCATCTGCGGCGAACATGGTGGGGAGCCGCGGTCGGTGAAGCTGTGTCACGGGATGGGAATGGACTACGTGTCCTGCTCACCCTTCCGCGTTCCGATCGCGCGGCTCGCGGCCGCACACGCCGCGCTGGAGAACGACGGTGCGCGCTGACCCGGCGCCGACGTCGGCGTCTACTACCCCGAGGTCTTTCGAGGCGCTCGTGACCGCACGCGGCGGTTTGCGCCGCGGCACGACTCCCATTGCGATCGGGTCGGTGCATCTCTCCGTACTCATTCCCGTGTACAACGAAGTGCAGACGATCGAGGCGATCGTGGATCTGGTGCGTGGCGTGCCGGTGCGCACGGAGATCATCTGCGTCAACGATGGCTCAACGGATGGCAGCGATGCCGTGCTGAATCGGCTGCTGCAGGAGGGGCGCGTTGCCACCGTGGTGCATCAGCCGGTGAACCGCGGCAAAGGCGCCGCCATCCGCGCCGCTATCGCGGCCAGCACCGGCAATGTGGTCATCGTGCAGGATGCGGATCTCGAGTATGACCCCGCCGACTGGGGAATCCTGCTCCAGCCTATTCTTGACGGTCGCGCCGACGCGGTGTTCGGATCGCGCTTCCTCGGCGCATCGCACCGGGTGCTGTTCTACTGGCACTCGGTCGGCAACAAGCTGCTGACGACGCTCAGCAACATGGTGTCGAATCTGAACCTCACGGACATGGAAACGGGCTACAAGATGATGCGCGGCGAGATCGCACGCGCGTTGCCGCTCACGGCGGATCGCTTTGGCTTCGAGCCCGAGATTGTCGCGCGGCTCGCGCGCATGGGGGCGCGGGTGTACGAGGTGCCGATCAGCTATTCGGGGCGGACGTACGCGGAGGGGAAGAAGATCAGCTGGCGAGACGGCGTGGCGGCGATCTGGCACATCATCTGGTATAACCTGCTGGACCGGGCGATGCCGCGGGCGACGCGTGACGCACCGGCTTCCGCTCCGTCGCGCTGATGCGTCAGAGCGCGAAAGCGCTTGGGGTCACATCGGGTTGCGGCTCGCGAGACCGGGCACCTGTTTCGGCTTCGGCCAGCAGAACAGCCAGCGTTTCCGCGTGCGCTCGCAGGGCAACAGGGTCCGTTCCGTGCACGGTAACATGCCCGAGCTTCCGCCCCGCACGCTCGGACTTTCCGTACAGGTGCAGATGCGTTGACGGCACAGCGAGCACGTGTTCGGCCGACGGCGCACGGCCGATGACGTTCAGCATCACTGAATGGCCAAGTGCGTCCGTTGGGCCCAGTGGAAGCCCAATCACGGCTCGCACGTGGTTCTCGAACTGCGACGTGCGCGCCCCCTCGATAGTCCAGTGCCCCGAGTTGTGCACGCGCGGCGCGATCTCGTTGGCGACCAGTCCGGCCTGTCCGTCGAACAGCTCGATCGCGAGCACGCCGACGTACGCGGTATCGTCCAGGATCGCACGCGCGTAGTCTTCCGCGCGGCGCTGCAGCGCCACCGAGACGCCTGATGCCGGAGCCATCGAACGGCGCAGGATGCCGTCGCGGTGGTGGTTCTCCACGAGCGGATAAAACGCCGTCGTCTGCCCACTGCTGCGGCCGCGCACGGCGATCAGCGAGAGCTCGCGCTGAAAGGTGACAAATGCTTCGAGAATGAGCGGCACTCCGCCTAACGCTTCCCACGCGACATCGACACCGGCCGTGTCCCGAATGACCCCTTGCCCTTTCCCGTCATATCCCATGCGCCGGGTCTTGAGCACCGCGGGAAGGCCAAGCCGCGCAACCGCTGCG
>JANNOC010000432.1:0-1915 GCA_031398865.1 Gemmatimonadota bacterium
AAGACGTACTGCAACCCCGCGATCTTCACGATCTATCAGGAGCCGCTGATGATCGTCGAGGGGCACATGCAGTACGTGTACGACGAGACGGGACGGCGGTATCTCGATCTGTTCGCGGGCATCGTCACGCTCTCCTGCGGCCACTGCCATCCCAAGGTCGTGCAGCGCATCACGGCGCAGGTGAACACGCTGCAGCACGCCACCACCATCTATCTCCATCCGAACTTCCCCGCGCTCGCGAAGAAGCTCGCGTCCAAGATGCCCAAGGGGCTGGACGTGACGTACTTCACGAACAGCGGAAGCGAGGCGAATGACCTTGCGATCACGATGGCGCGCCTGTACACGGGGCACGCCGACGTGATCGCCGTGCGCAACGGCTATCACGGCGGCTCCCCGTCGGCGATGGGGCTGACGTCGCACAGCACGTGGAAGTTCCCGCTGCAGAATCCCAACGCGGTGCATCACGTTGTCTGCCCCGACCCGTATCGCAGTCCGTACGCCGGGACGCCGGCAGAAATCGCGACGCGCAGCGCCGCGGACATCCGCGACACCATTCGCTTCGCCACCCCCGGGAAGATCGCGGCGTTCATCGCGGAGCCGATTCAGGGAGTTGGCGGCGCCACGCAGGGCGCCCCGAATTATCTGGGCGAAGCGTACCGCATCGTGCGCGATCACGGCGGCCTGTGCGTCGCCGATGAAGTGCAGACTGGCTTCGGGCGCACGGGCGACCACTACTGGGGTTTCGAGAACTTTGGCGTCGTGCCGGATTTCGTCACGATGGCCAAGGGGATCGGCAACGGCGTGCCGCTGGGCGCGGTGACGACGCGCATGGAGATCGCGAAGACGCTGACGCAGCGCATTCACTTCAACACCTTCGGCGGCAACCCGGTGTGCATGGCGGCCGGTCTGGCGGTGCTGGACGTGATCGACGAGGACGGCCTTCAGGAGAACGCGCGCGTCGTCGGCGCGCGCCTCAAGGCCGGGCTGCAGTCAATGATGAAAGGCCACGCGCTCATCGGCGACGTGCGCGGCATGGGGCTGATGCTGGGCGTGGAGCTCGTCCGCGATCGTGCCACCAAGGAGCCCGCGAAGGGGGAGACGCTGCAGCTCATGGAAGAGGCGCGCGAAGCCGGTGTGCTGGTGGGGAAGGGTGGCCTGGACGGCAACGTCCTGCGCATCAAGCCGCCGATGTGCATAACGACGCAGGACGCGGATTTCGCGCTGGACGTGGTGGATCGCGCGCTGACGCGCATCGCGAAGCGAAATGCCTGACGCGCGCTTCGATACCATCGTCGCGGGGGGGAACGTCGTCACCCCGGGACGCACGTTCGTCGCGGATGTCGGCATCGTGGGTGAGAAAATCGCCGCGATCGGACCGTCGCTCTCCCGCTCCGACACCACGCGCGTGATTGACGCGACGGGACATCACGTCATTCCGGGTGTGCTGGACGTGCACGTGCACCTGGAGCTGCCCTTCTGCGGCACGGTGTCGGCGGACGACTATCGTAGCGGTACCCGCGCCGGCGCACGCGGCGGCGTCACGACCCTCATCGACTTCGCGATTCCGTACGCCGGCGAGTCGCTCTCGCAGGCGGCGGACAACTGGATGCGGCGCGCCGATGGCAAGGCGCTCATTGACTACACCTTCCACATCTGCGTCACCCGCTACAACGAGCACAAGGATCAGATCGAAGGCATGGTGAAGCGCGGCTTCTCCACCTTCAAGGAGTTCATGATCTACGAGTCCGAAGGGTGGCAGTCGGACGACCGCGCCCTCTTCGGCACGCTGGAGCGCATGAAGGACCTCGGCACCATGCTGCTGGTGCACGCGGAGTCGTCGCGCGTGCTGGACGAGCTGATCGCGCGGCACCACACGCCGGAGCTCATGAAGAAGTACGGCGCGCGCCTGCACCGG
>JANNOC010000437.1:0-1640 GCA_031398865.1 Gemmatimonadota bacterium
CGGCGCCCGGGAGGGACTCCCGGACGCCGCGTCGGCGGGTGCGCCGAGCTCAGGAGGGGGCGACCCAGATCTGGCCCTGGAGCAGGTAGGACGTGATGAACGCGAGGATGACGAGGGACTCGATGAACGCGAGACCCGCGAACATCGGGACCGTGATGCGGCCCGATGCCTGGGGGTTGCGCGAGATCCCCTCGAGCGCGGCCTTGGCGGCGTTGCCCTGACCGAGGCCGCCGCCGAGGACGGCGAGGCCCTTGGTGAGCCCGATGCCGACGAAGGCGAGGCCGTCGTACCCGGCGAAGGCGGCGCCGTCCTGAGCGAAGGCCGGGGTCGCGACGAGCAGCAGGGCCGCGATCGCGGGCACCTTGGCGATGACGTTCTTCATGATCTCCTCCGAGTGTCTGGAAAAAAGGTCAGTGGTGGGCTTCGCCCGGGTCGTCGTGATGGGGGACGGCCATGGCGATGTACATCGTGGTGAGCAGGGAAAAGATGAACGCCTGCATGAACGAGACGAACAACCCCAGCCCGAGGATCAGCGCGGGCGCGACCGGCGGGCACAGCTCGCTGATCACCGTGAACACGGTGTGATCGCCGAACAGGTTGCCGGTGAGGCGAAGGGAGAGCGTGACCGGCCGGAAGACGAGGCCGATGACCTCGACCACGAACAGCAGCGGGGCCACCGCGAGCATCGGACCCGCCAGGTGCTTGAAGTAGCCGATCGGGTCGCGGACGATGCCGACGACGTTGAACAACAGGAACACGCCGATCGCCATACCGACGTTCGTGTTGACGTTGTCGGTGGGCGGGACGAAGCCCGGGATCATGCCGTAGAAGTTGTTGCAGAAGATGTACAGGAACAGGCTCGCGATGAACGGGAAGAACCTCTCCACGTCCTTCTTGTCGAGCATGTCGCCCATCAGGCCCATCACGCCGTTGCCGTAGATCTCGAGACCCGTGCGCACGTCGAGGCGGGGCTCGGCGAAGTACTTCTCGAGGCCCGGCTTGCGCTTCTGTCGCTCGAGCGCCATGCGCCCGACGACGGCCAGCCCGATCAGGAACGCGGAGACGAGCAGCGTGTGGGCGAGGAGCACCTGGGTACCCGGCTCGACGTCGAGGCCGAGCGCCTTGAACACGCCGTCTTCGTAGAAGCCCGGGAGCAGGGTGAACCAGGTGAAGCCCGATGCGAACATCACGCGTCCTCCGCGGGGAGTTCCCCGGCCGGTACGTGCAGGGTCTGGGCGACGGCCTGGGCCATGAGCCCCGCGATGCCGGCGCCGAGCCCGAGCGCCACGGTGATCGCCGGGAAGGTCGCCAGCAACGCCCAGAAGGCCGCGAGCACCAGCATCATCTTCCCGAAGATGAGCGGGACGGCCCCGCCACCGCCGCTTCCGGCCGCCGTCGCGCGGACGAGCCGGTCGACGAGCCATCCGAGCAGCGCCAGGTTCATCAGCGTGACGAGCCCGCTCGCAACGACCCCGACCCCACCCCACGGCCCCTCCAACCAGGCCCCGAGGCCGGCGAGGAAGGGCAGCGCCAGGGCGCTGTCACGGAGGATCGTCCGCTGAGTCGTCATCGTTCTGGAGTCTCGTGATTCCCAGGAAGAGCCGGAGCAGTCCGACCCCGAAGCCCAACAGCGTGCCGAG
>JANNOC010000447.1:0-1612 GCA_031398865.1 Gemmatimonadota bacterium
GACGCATCCCGCGCGACCGACTTCCACGAGGACGAAACGCCGGTCGTCGCTATCAACCAGCCGTTGCTGGAAGCGTTCAACGCGATGTGGGACGCCTCGCGGGAATTGGACATCGGCGAGCCGGCTGCCGCGCTGCCACACATGCGCATCGCGCTCGCGGCGATCCAGCGCGCGCGTCAGGCCGAGCGCATCTACCTGCGCGGCCGGCCACCGACCGTGGTGGTCGACCTCGCCCGGGTGCGTCTTCAAGGGAAGGATCGCGGCGCCGATTCGCGAAGGCCCGGCGGCACGCCGGTGGAAAGCGCCCTCGAGCGCTATGCCGCACGCTTCAGCTCCGCTCTCGATCTCCTCGCGTCGAACCCGGGCGCGGCGATCGATTCGCTGACGTTGCTGCGCCTGGATGCGCTGGCCGACGCGCCGCAGTTGGCCGCCGCGCTCGACGCGGCGATTGTCGCGCTGCGTAACGAGCGCGACGCGAAAGCCGCGCTGCTGACGGCCCGGCGCGCGTTGTTCGGTACACCGCGACAGCGCCAATCACTCGGCGCGTGGAGCGCGTGGGAATGACCGACTTTGTCTTCGCCACGGCGCAGTACGAATCCGGAGACTGGGACAGCGCGCCGCTCGTTCCCGCCAATATCATTGACACCATCGCCCGCTACACGCAGATCGACGTCGCCCCCGTGGGTACGATCGTCCCTCTCGGATCGGATGACTTGCTGCGATATCCCTTCGTGTGGCTCACGGGACATCTACCGGTGCGATTCTCGGAGGCGGAGCGACGCACTCTGCGTCGTTTCGTGGATCGCGGCGGGCTGCTCGTGGTGGATGATCACAACCACGACATCGACGGGGCCTTTCACAAGACCGCCACCGAGGAGCTGGCGCGCACCGTCGGCCCGCTGGTGCAACTGCCCAACACCCACGCGTTGTACACGAACTTTTTCCGTTTTCCGGAAGGGCCGCCGGCGACGAGTCATGAGCTGAACGGCTGGGGCGACAATCTCGTGCACACGCACCTGCACGCCGTGATGCGCGGAGACCGCATCGGCGTGCTGTACAGCAGCAAGGACTACAGCTCCGAGTGGGGCTACCACCCCGACAGCAAGAAATTCTTTTCAGTGGACAACACGCGCTTCGCGGTGAATCTGGTGGTGTATGCCCTCACGGCATAACCGCCGACTGGTGGAGCACGGGCTCCGCACCAGCGCGTTCGCGCTGCTGCTGTGGTTGCTCATGCGCGAATTACAACCGGTCGCTGCACCGGGTGTTGTACAAGTATCCGGTGTCGCGCTCGCGGAGGAGCTGCGGCGTGCGAGCACCCGATCGGGCAGTGGTCTGCACGTGCGACTGGAAGCGCCGCCGTCGCCAGCGGAACGCGATTGGCTCGCCGCGCTCCGGCGCACCGGAACAGCTGTGAGTTGGAGCGGGACGGACCTCTCACCACTCGCTGTCGCGGCGGAGCCGGTGCGCGCGCCGCACGGTGGGATGCGGCTGTGGGCTGCCGCCAGACGAGGCGCACTCGTGCGTGCCGCTGACGACGTCGGCGCGCTGGACAGTGTCCGTGTTGCGACCGTCGGAGTGAGCGTGTCGGCGCACGCGCTCATTGGAGTCG
>JANNOC010000449.1:0-2074 GCA_031398865.1 Gemmatimonadota bacterium
ACTCGACAATGTCCACTCGCTGCAGCGTGAGTGTGCCGCTACTCGTTTGAAAGCGCACCGAGTCCGTCCACACCTCGATCGTCCTGCCGACCAGGGTGGATCCGTCGCGGGTACGAACGACCTGCACCTGGGTCGAATCCGGGATGCGGACCTGGCCGCGCGTCTGGCCGGAGAGCGATGTGGGGCTGAATGCCAGCGCACCGGCGAGGAGTCCGAGGACGAGCGTTGGAGCGACGAATCGCATGACAGACCTCTGAGGGGAGTGACGCCGGCAACATCGCATCGGAGCGCGCGAGCGACCATACGTCATCTGACGTACCGGAATGTCGGGTGGAGTGTCGTCGCGCAAGGAGGCAAAGCGCGCCAGCGTCCATACGTCCTGGAGGTGAGGCGTGGCCGTGCCATATCGATCGAGGACTTATCGGCTTCCTACGGTCCAGCGATTTCGCGCAGTGCGCGCACCGCTCTCGCAAGCTCCGGGACGGCGCGACGTAATCGCCCGCCGGGCGCGCGAAGCCCCGTCAGGACGTCGTAGTCACCCGCCTTCGAGACGATCATCCCTCGCATTTCCGGCCGCGCGGTGGCCCATGCGAGCTGGGCGCGGAGGGCGCGGACGTGATTGGGCTCCCCGTGCGCCATCGGGAATCCCCCGCCCGCGAAAATCCAGTGTTCCTTGCGCGGCGCCGAGGCATGGTCCATCCAGCGGGCGGCGGTACTCATTCGGAGCTCAAGGGCGCGTGCTCCCGAAAACGACGGGAAGATGGTGAAGCCGACTGCCGTCATCGGGGACGATGGTGACGCCGCCCAGGCGTACAGCGTGCTTTCCGGAACGGTCATGGGAGACACCGACAGCGCGACGATCGTACGAGGGCGCGTGCGCTGGACCACGGCGGCGGCGCGCGTCAGGTAGTTGATCCAGAACTCGACGGGCCGCACGCCTAACGCGCGGACACCCTCACCGTACGGATCCCGGGCGGGGAGCAGGTAGTCGGGGCGCAGGCGCCGCGTGATCTCCTCCACTGCCCGGAGGCGCGCGTCCATGAAGCGGCTCTCGTTGTCCGCGAGGCGGCGTCGGGAGTCTCTCGAATATCCAACCGTCACGATGAGCAGGGTGCTGTCGGCGCGCACGCTCTCGAGCGACCGCGCGATGGAGTCCAGTGCGCCCGGCCGCATTACTCCCGGATCCACGATGATGCCAATGGCCTCCGCGCGTACGGAGTCCACCAGCGCGAGGTCGCTCCGCAACGCGAGCGGCGGTGGCTCCGCGCTCAACACCGGGAAGAGCTCGACCCCGAGCGCGAAGTTGCCGTCCGGTCGTTCCTGCATGCGGGCGTCGTCGTAGCGGAGATAACTGCGCACGGCCAGCACGCCATTCGGGTACTGGCCCGCGATGAGCGCCGTGGACAGCGCCGCGATGGCGGCGATGGCCGCGCGCACGGTTGCGCTTGCTGCCCATCGTGCGGGGAACGCCGGACCGAGGATGGGTAGTTGGACGACGAACGGCGAGAATAAGGCGGCCCGCCCGAAGACCAATCCGAGCGACGTCGTCTGCGCCGCGATCAGCGCGAGCGCCGCCTGCGGCGGTGTGCCACCGAGGTACACGATGTACTTCGAGACCGCGATCACCGCGAGCAGCACGTCGTACGCGACGATGGGAATGCCGATGAACGGCGACACGAGACGCCGCGATGTCGCATACGCCGCCTGCACGGCGAAGAGCACCAGAGTCAGCGGCCATACCCACGCGATGACGTAGATGGCGCGCGCGTAGAGAATGGAGGCCGTCGCCATGACCACGAGCACAGCGGGCGCGAGCAGCAGTCCACAGATCGCGGTGAGGCCGGTGAACGGTCGCGACGCGGTGCGTACACGCGCGATCTGACCCGCGAGGAAGACGTTCCACAGCAGCACCAGCCACGACACGACGATGAAGCCGGCCGCGAAGAATCGGCTCATGCGGCGTCAGCCGCGCACGCGCAACTCGCTGCGGATCTCGCGCGCGGTGACGCGGCGCGCGAACACGTCCAGCGCCTTGCGGGCGTCGTGCGTCGCCAGCGACAGCACGTCCAGCAGC
>JANNOC010000453.1:0-1616 GCA_031398865.1 Gemmatimonadota bacterium
GTTATGAGACCGAGACAGGTAGACAACCGCAGACCGCACCGCACAACCGAGGCCGGTTTTATTGGGTGAATCGTGGGCAGGGGGCAACCCCAGCCCACCCGAAACCGCGCCCGATTTTCCCCGATTTGTCCCCGCGAGATCGCAGCCGCGCTCTCCGACTTTCGCCCCCTGGTTGCTCGGCGCCCTCGTACGGTTACGAGGAGGTGGGCGATGCTCGATAGCTACGACCCTCGATGGGGAGACGATGCACGCGATCGCGACAACAACTCACGGGACCTCAGCCGAGGCGGCCGCGGAGGGTCAGACCCGCGCGAACGGGAACGCGTGGAGCCGCGCGAGGTGTTCGTGGATCGCGTCAGCCTCCCACGCGGCCCCGAACGTGAGCACGTTCGGTTCCGCGACCACGACTACACGCTCCGCGGCTCCGAGAGCCGCACGCTCGCCTCGGTAGGCACCTTCCGCGTCGTGCCTGCCCACGATCTCCGCGACACGTTCGACCGGCCTCTGGATCCACGACACGGCGAACTCTGGCATCTTCGCGATTCAGGGCTCGTCGAGACCGTCCGCCTTGACCGCGACACGACTGCCGTTACGCTGACCAAGGAGGGTCGCGATCTGCTCGAATCGCGCCGACGGGACGGAGACTGGCCCGAGCGACAGACGTTCAACTACGGCGTCCAGAAGCCGCGAGAGCTGAAGCACGACGCCGAGGTCTACCGCGCGTACCTCGAAGAAGCCGAACGCCTACACGACATGGACGCAAACATCCACCGCGTCGTCCTGGAGAACGAGCTGAAGGCCGCGTACCAGGAGTTCCTGCAGGAGCGGAACTGCAACCGCGACGACAGCGACGGCCGGCCCGACCGCGACCCGTTGGAGATCCAGAGCTGGGCGCGCGAGCACAACCTGCCGTGTGACGACCAGGGGCACGTGCAGTTCCCCGACATCCGGATCGAGTACGACATCGACGGCCACGACCAGACGCTCGACGTCGAAGTCATGACGCCGCACTACCGCGGCGCTCACGCGGTGGCCAAGTCCAGTTCCGGCTTCACCCTCTATTGGTCGAATCGTGGCGGCGGCGGTGGACGCCGCGGAGGCCGCACGCCCAGTATCATGGAGAAGTTCCTGTGACCTTCGACGAACGCGTCCGGGCAGTCGCGAAGAAGGGGTTCATCGAGCGCCAGGCGCGATTTTTGACGACGGTGATGCTTCACGCGGGCCTGTGTGTCCCTCGTCAGTACGCCCGATTTTGCGGCATCGTCCATGGCGAGAAAACGCGAAAGTTCTTCGCGAAATTCGTCCGGCTTCGGTACGCGTCCATATACGACTGCCGCCACAACCGCGCGCGCGTCTATCACCTCAATCGGCGGGCGCTCTTCGCGACCATCGGTGAGGCCGACAGCAGGCTGAGAAAACCCGTCACGCTGAACCACGCCATCCACCGCCTGATGGTTCTCGACGCCATTGTCGAAGACCCGGACATGGTGTGGCTGGGCACCGCCGAGGAGAAGGCGCTTCACCTCACGACACTGCTGCGGATCGAGCGACGGACCTACCGCACACCGTCGTCCGCCAACGCGACGCAAAGTCGGTTCGGTACTTCCCGGAGCGCC
>JANNOC010000455.1:0-1731 GCA_031398865.1 Gemmatimonadota bacterium
GCAGATGTACGTGCTCGGGCAGAAGAACAGCATCACTGCCCTCGATGCCGCAACGGGAACTGTCATCTGGACGCATGTGCCGGAAGATGGTCGCCCGGGTGGGCGGGGGATCAATTACTGGGAGAGCGGCGATCGATCGGATCGCCGGTTGATTTTCGGCGTTGGCGGTACGCTTCGCGAGATCGACGCGCGCACGGGCGAGGTGATTGCCAGCTTCGGCGACAACGGCCGCGTCAACATGCGTGTCGGCGATTTGCGTCCGCTCGGCGGGCCGAGCGGCACCGCAGGGCGCGTGTTCGAGAACCTGTTTCTGACCGGTTCGGTCACCGGCGAAACATACGGCTCGCCGCCTGGCGATCTCCGCGCCTTCGACGTCATCACCGGAAGGCTGGTCTGGACCTTCCACACGATTCCATATCCGGGCGAATTCGGCTACGACACATGGCCCGAAGGCGCCTACAAGTGGGCTGGCGGCGTCAACGCCTGGGGAGAGATCTCCATCGACAAGGCTCGCGGGATTGCGTACTTCCCTCTTGGCTCGCCCACGCACGACAGCTACGGCGGCGATCGCCCGGGCAACAATCTTTTCGGCAACTCGCTCGTCGCGCTCGATGCACGCACCGGCAAGCGCTTGTGGCACTTCCAGACGGTGCATCACGATGTATGGGACTACGACCTGACCACCGGACCGAAGCTGCTCACGGTTCGTCACAACGGAAAGCCGGTCGACATCGTCGCGCAAGCGACCAAAACAGGTTTCGTCTTCGTGTTCGACCGCGTCACCGGCGCGCCGCTGTGGCCCATCGAGGAGCGGCCGGTTCCACCAAGTGATGTGCGTGGAGAAAGACTGTCGCCGACGCAGCCCTACCCCACCAAACCGCCGCCCTTTGCGCGGCAGGAGGTCGGGCTCGAAGATCTCAACCCGTATTTCGACGAGGCGGAGTACGAGCGGGTGCGCGATGCTATCAAGAACGCGCGCAACGAAGGATTGTTCACGCCGCAGACGCTCACACGCGAGCAGCTATCGGCACCGGGAGAGTTCGGTGGATCGAATTGGGGCGGCGCAGCGGGCGATCCCGCTGCCGGCTGGCTCTACGTGCGCACCACCGACACGCCCGCTCTTCATAAACTGCGCGTGCCTGGCGTCTGGGTTCCGGCCTTCAGCAGCGGTGTCGGCAACACGCCAGCGGCGCGCGGCCGCGCGGTTTATCAGAATTACTGCGAGGCGTGTCATGGACAACCCACTGCCAGCGGCATCCGTGCGTATGGCGGATCGGCACTGATCGACGTCGCAGCCCTCGGCATCGATCGCATCAGGACAATCGTGCGCGCAGGTGCCGGAGCGATGCCCGCGCACGGCGAGGCCATGATCAACGCCGAGCAGATGGACTGGCTGCTCACCTATCTCACAGACCCTGCCGCGGCCAACGCCGGCGCCACCGCCCTGTCAGTGCAATCCGGAGCGTCGGCGCAACAGAATCCGACGCTGCCATTTATCGAAGGTCTCACCCGCTATACTGGCCCGCTCGGATCGATGTTTCACGCCAGTAATGGCTTACCCGTCATGGGCCCGCCATGGGCGTCGCTCGTGGCCTACGATCTGAACGAAGGCGTCATCAAGTGGCGGGCGCCGCTTGGCATCGTTCGCGCGTTGGCAGCTAAAGGGATCAACAACACCGGCAACTCCGTGCGCGCGTATCGCAACGGCATCGTCGCGACCGCCGGAGCGCG
>JANNOC010000461.1:0-15176 GCA_031398865.1 Gemmatimonadota bacterium
CCTCGACAAGCTCGGCGTCAAGCTGACGAAGCTCACGCCGGTACAGGCGGAGTATCTCGGCGTCCCGGTGGAAGGGCCGTACAAGGCAGAGCACTACAGGTACTAGGCCGGCGATGGGGAACGACGAGTGGTCAGTGATCAGGCGTCAGTAGTCGGTGATCAGGAGAAGCGCTATTTCCTCCCGGCTACCACGCTCACGGGCCAGGTCACGGCCCGGCGCGTGTCCGGCACTCCCCAGAGCGGTGCGATGCGATCAGCCAACTCAGCGAGCGGATCGCTGTTTGTCCGCTCACGGTGCCGCGCCACCGCCGACCAGGTGCCGAGGTAGCCTAATAGCTCGCCGAGCGTCCAGCTGTGCTGCATAACGCATGGCGGTGTTTCGACACGAGTGAACGGCATCTCGACAGACGCATATCCCTCGTCCACGAGGCGGCGCTCAGGCGTCCAGTCATCCCGCAGCGTTTCGCGGTAGAGATGCTCCACGTGCGCATCGATGCGTGGCTCGACGCGCGCCAGCGCATAGCACCAGGCCGCGAAGACACCCCCCGGTACGAGCACGCGGCGCGCTTCCGTGAAAAGCGCGTCGCGATCCAGCCAGTGCAGCGCTTGCGCGACCGTGACGAGGTCTGTTGAGTCGTTTTTCAGACCGCTGTGCTCCGCCAGCGCGACCCGATACGTGACTCGGGGGTGAGGATGCGCATTCGCGATCTGCTGCGCACTGGCATCGGTGCCGTGTACCGCGTCGAAGTGCGCGGCCAGCGCGACGGCGGCCTGGCCGGTGCCCGTCGCGCAATCCCAGGCCACGGCGCGCCGCCTGACGAGTCCCGCGAGCCGCTGGAACAGCGACGCGGGATAGTCCGGACGAAAGGCCGCGTAGCCGGCCGCGTCGCGAGAAAAGAGATCGCGAAAGCTCACACGGGCGCGGGCATCGTCATCCGGCGACGCGATACACTTTCCAATGCTGCGATGCCGGGACGATGAACGGCGCGAGCGCGTCGGAGTGGGATCGGAACTGCGGTCCGGTCATTCCCTGCAACCCCAGCTCGAAGTCGGCGAGTGAATCGAAGAGGTACTCGTCCACAACGTGCGACGGTGACACGCCCAGATGGCCGACGAGCACCCGCTGCGCACTGGAGCGGCGGAACTCCGACGACGCGAGCTTCTCTTCTCCCCAGCCGCGCATCACGCGCAGCGCTTCCGACTGCTTTCCGTACGGTGTGTCGAGATGCCACTGGCAGACGAACATGCGGCCTCCGGTCGCGAGACGGTGAGAGAGCGATCGGGCATTCTCGTTTGCCCGGGGGCGCGCCGCAAGGCGCAGGCGACGAGCTGTCCAGCATCCCGTGCCACCTGGACTTCCGAAGAATCGGTGCCGGTGCACCCACGCCAATCGGGCGCCACGGCGTGCAAGGTGTTAAGTTACGTATCAACCGGGCGGAGAATTCATGACAGCGTTTACTTTCGAAGACGGCGGCCGTACCTATACGTGCCGTGTTGAAGAGCCGCGTGCGACGAAGGCGCAGAGATGGTGGTGGTTCGGCGTCTCTGGCGACGGACAGCGCTACGCGCCGTTTCATGCCGTGAAGGGCGATACGCAGGAGACCGTGCGCACGCGCATCCTCGCGTACTACGAACACCTCCTCGCGCGCCGCGCGATGCCGGTCGTTCCCCGCCAGCACTGGGCCCACCGCGCCAAGGCCACACCGGCCGCACCGCCAGCAACTACCTGATCCGAC
The DNA here is from genome assembly GCA_031398865.1 of Gemmatimonadota bacterium. Classification (GTDB taxonomy): domain Bacteria; phylum Gemmatimonadota; class Gemmatimonadetes; order Gemmatimonadales; family Gemmatimonadaceae; genus JANNOC01. Next base: position 1,737 of record JANNOC010000461.1, read on the forward strand.
GCGACGCGGCGGGCGGAGTTCCGCCGGCCCGATCGCGTGGGCCTCCGTCCCGTTCCTCTAGGGATGCAGCAGCGGCAACGGGTCGATGGGATCGCCTTTCCACCACTTCGCCACGTCGCCAGCGCGCGCTATCGCGAAGTGCAGATGCGGCACGCTAGGCGGCGCGTTGCCCGTGGTGCCGACGAATCCGATCGTCTGCCCCTGCCGTAGCGGCAACGAATCTCGCATGCCATTCGCGTAGGCATCGAGATGGGCGTACATGAGAATGAAGCGCTCGCTCGCGTCGGTGGCGTACACCATCAGCCCGCCGGCCGCGCTCTTATGCAGGCGCAGGATCCGCCCCGCCGTCGACGACCGTACCGGCGTGCCACGTGGCGCATGAATGTCCACGGCCTCATGACGGCGCGAGCCTCCGCGGGCGTCGCCGAAACTGTTGGGAATATCGCGAGCACGGACGCCGGCGATCGGAATGATCAGCGCGGCACGCAACGCGGTGAGCTCCGCACCGGTCGCGATAGTGGGCTGCGCCGCCACCGCCGCCGGGGAGCGAGGGATCAGTGTGCTGCGTGAGTTGACGACAATGCTGTCGCGCGGGCGCGGAGCGGACTTCGCGGCAATCAGCGCATCGCGGTCGCGCCGAAGCTGCTCCACACTGTCGCGCAACGCCGCGAGCGTGTCGCGCAAGCGCGCCGAGGGATCCTCTCCCAGCGCGGCGAGCGTGTTATCCGCAAGACGCGCGCTGCCGTTCTCTCCCGCGCGGCGCGGCGCGGCGGGCGGAGCGCTCGACGGCGGAACATCGTCCTCCTTCAGCGTGCACGCGGCGAGCAATCCCACGACCAGCCATCGCATGTGCCGGCGCTCGCCCCGAGCGCGTTGAATCATCGCAGAAATCGGGACGCGAGTTGCGCGAGACGTTCGTCGCCGCCCGCTTGGGCGCGCTCAAGAATGCGCGCGACGTGAGGGCGCAGTTTAGGCTCACCCCAGTAGTATCCAGTCGCCATCTCCGCGCTGCCGGTGTCGCCATCGCGAGCGGCCTCGAGCAACGCCTCCGCCGCCGCGGTATCGAAGCCCGGATCGTCCGTCGGCGGCAGACTGAACCGCCGAGACGGGTCGCCCCATGGTCCTGCATCTTCGTTCACGAATGCACGCGACATACCTTGGCGCTCCGCACTAAACTGGCCACGCGTCCCTCGCGTCAGGAACATCCCTCCACCCACTGCACCTCAGGATATCGCCCCGCCCGAAAGCGCGTCACGCGCCCGTTCTCCGTCTCGAACACGAGACGCAGGACACTGTCCGCACCCGTACCCCGAGGGATGATGAGATAGTGTCCATCGGTGTACTTGTGCGGCTCGACGCGCACGCGTCCAGGGTACAGTGTGCGCACACGCTCCTCGCTGTCGCCGACCCGCGCGCCCATGCTGGTAATGATGCTCGTGTCATTTACTTCCACGCGCGCCACCTGGCCGTTGACGACCATGAGGAGCGCTGACGGCGGGACGCCTGGTGTCCTGCCCAGCCACCCGATGTGGTCGCATTGCGGCTCGCGTGGCGATTCCAGCGACGGATAAAGTACTTTGCGTGCCTCGGCCACAGTCATGTTGGCGCGCACGGGGCCGTAACCCATTTCGGAAACCGTCCACGCGTGCTCTCCGATGTCCCGGCTCGGCACGGGGACGCTGTCACAGTCAACAAGTGGCGCCTCGAAGGCCCAGCGGCGCCGGAACTCAACCATGCGCCCCGTGGAATCGCGTTCAAGATCCGCGTCCGATGTCGCGACAGCGTTTCCTGTCGCTCGGCCGCCACCGAGCGACAGGCGCAGCTCGACGCGCGAAAAGTCGTCGAAGCCGAGCACCGCGAGCGTGTCTGCGGCCACTCGCCGCCAGCGCGCGCCGTGCGCGGCTCCGTCCGTGTCCACCAGATGCGCCGCGCCGCTGTCTGCGGTCATCGGTGCGACGAGTCGCAGCCAGCCGCGCATCGGATTCCCGCGCGCGTCGGTGCGAAGGTCGCGCCCGAGAATGGAGCGGCTGATGACGTAGCACCGGTTGACGCCCGACTCCGGCCGATTGACCATGGCGGCCGCGCTCTGGCTGTCGACGGCGCGCTCGTCGCGCGCCCGGTCCGCGGGCGCGCAGGATGCGGCTGCGATTCCGGCCGCGACGCACGTTAGGCGCTGAAGCGTGAATCGCGGTTGCCAGCCACGGGATGCTGCCCCACGCACCGGCGTCATCTCATTCACCTGGCGCCGCTGGCGGACCGCCCGCGCGATTCGAGCGGACCCACGCGCTCAGCCCCATCGCGGCGCAGAACAGCCCGGCAGCGAGGACCCACCACACAACCTCACGCCCGCGCACATACCGCGCGACCTGGGCGCCCCACGCCAGCACTGCGGCCAGAAACCAGAGTCCCGACGCGAGCCGCAAGCCGCCGCGTTGATTTGCCATCCCTCCGCTCCTTGAAGATTTTGCTTCTGGACGCAATAACGGCGAGGGAGGGGAACGCGTCAACAGGTTGCGATTCGCAGCCCTCCCACTCCCCTCGTGAATCTGAAGCACGTCAATTGCACGGAACCCACATGCCGAATCCGGTCTTTCTTTTGTCACCCGCCCGATGCGACGGACAGCGCGCCAGGATGCTGCTGTCGGAGAGCGCCGCATTCCCACTGGCCATGGCCCTGCGGGGACCTGGCGCCGCAATCGGCGACGTCTTCACCTTTCTGAGCGGACTGTACTTTCGCGGCAAGCTCGCCTACGCGCGCGCCTTTGCCCCGCCCGAGGTCGCGCCGCGTTCAGCGCTCATCATCACGACCGACCGAGGACTCGTGCCCCCGGAAGAGCGCGTGCGTCGCGAGGATCTGCTTGCCTTCTCGCGCGTGGATATCGGCGCCGGCGACGAGCGCTTTCTCGTGCCGCTGCGCCGTGACGCTCAGGCGCTCGCCGACACGCTCGACCCATCGGTCCGCGTCGCGCTGCTGGGAAGCATCGCAACGGGAAAGTATCTCGACACACTGCTGCAGGTCCTCGGCGACCGGCTGGTTTTCCCCGCCGAGTTCGTGGGGCGTGGCGACATGAGCCGGGGCGGACTGATGCTTCGCTGCGCACGCGAGGGACGCGAGCTCGAGTACATCGGCGTGCGCGGCGCGGTGCGGCATGGGAAGCGCCCGCCCAGGCTGGAACCGGTTCGATGAGTGCGGCCACTCGCGCGCCGCGCGCCGCATCGCGCGTCGTCCTGCCACGCGACGTCCGCGACATCGAAGTGACAGTCGCCGGCCGCACGGTGCGACTCACGAATCTGCAGAAGGTGTTCTGGCCCGAGACCGGGATCACCAAGGGTGATCTGCTGCAGTACTACGCCGACGTGTCGGATGTGCTGCTGCCGCATCTTCGCGATCGCGCGATGGTCATGAAGCGCTATCCCAATGGCGCGAACGGCAAGTGCTTCTTCATGAAGCGAGCACCGAGTCCGCGTCCCGACTGGATCGAGACGTGCGCGATCGAGCACGGCTCGGGCAGCGTCATCGACTTCCCGATGATTCAGGATCTCGCCGCGCTGCTCTGGGTGGTCAACCTCGGCTGCATCGACCTGAATCAGTGGTATGCGCGCTGCGATGACGTGGATCGTCCGGACTATGTCCACTTCGACCTGGATCCGGTGCCCGAGGCGACCTTCGCAACGGTGCTCGAGGCGGCGCTCATCGTGCGCGATGCTCTCGAGGCGCTCGGCATGCAGCCGCTCGTGAAAACGACGGGGTCGTCCGGCGTGCACGTGTACGTCCCGATCGTGCGCGGACCAGTGCAGAAGGATGTGTGGACGTTCGCGAAGGCGCTCGCGAAGACGCTCGCCGACCGGCATCCCGCGCTGCTCACCGCGGAGTACCGCATCGCGAAGCGTCCCGCGGGGCGCGTGCTCGTGGACTACAACCAGAACGCCTGGGGGCGCACGCTGGCGTCGCTGTATTCCCCGCGTCCCAAGCCGCGCGCGCCGGTCTCCACACCGCTCACGTGGAGCGAGGTGGAGCTCGGCCTCGCGATCGCCGACTTCCGCCTGGACAACGTTCCCGCGCGTGTGCGGCAACTCGGGGACCTCTGGAAGCCGTTACTCGCGCAGCGCGGGCGCTTTGCGCTGGAGCGCATTCTGTGACGCTGCCTATTCCGCGCACGTACGCACCGATGGAGGCGCTGCTCGTCGGGGATATTCCCACGGGGGATGCGTGGCAGTTCGAACCGAAGTGGGACGGGTTCCGCTGCCTCGCTTTTCGCGATGACGATGGCATTGACCTCATGTCGAAGGCGGGGAAACCCCTCGCGCGCTACTTCCCTGACCTCGTGGAGATTCTGGCCGGGATGGGCGCGTCGCGATTCGTGCTGGACGGAGAGATCGTCATTCCCGTGCGAGACAGGCTGTCGTTTGAGGATCTGTTGCAGCGCATTCACCCCGCGAAGAGCCGCGTCGAGAAACTCGCGAGCGAGACGCCGGCGCAATTCATCGTCTTCGATCTTCTCGTAGACGAGACGGGGCGATCGCTGGTGAAGCTGCCGCTGTCCGAACGCCGCCCGTTGCTCGAGGCGTTCATGGCGTCCATCACGCACGACCGCGGCCGTATCCGCTTATCGCCGGCCACCACCGATCGTGCAACCGTGAAGCAGTGGTTCCGCTCCGTCGGCGGCGGGCTGGACGGTGTGATCGCGAAACGGCTGGACTTGCCGTACCAATCGGGCGACCGAACAGGAATGCAGAAGATCAAACAGATGCGAACGGCGGATTGCGTGGTCGGCGGATTTCGTTATGCGTCCAAGGCGCGCGTCGTGGGTTCTCTGCTGCTGGGATTGCACGACGACGCTGGCCTGCTGCATCACGTCGGCTTCACGTCGAATATCCCTGCCGCGGAGAAGCAGCCGCTAACGGCGACGCTGGAGAAGCTCGTTCGCCCCCCGGGGTTTACCGGCCAGGCGCCGGGAGGTCCCAGTCGCTGGAGCACGGAGCGCACGAGCGAATGGCAGCCGCTCGCGACGACGCTGGTTGTCGAGGTGCGCTACGATCACTTCTCCGGCGGACGCTTTCGCCACGGCACGTCGTTTCTCAGATGGCGCCCCGACAAATCGCCGAGCGCCTGCACCGTCGCGCAAGTCGAAAGTGAGGAGCGCTCCGCGCTGAAACTGCTGGGCTGAACGCGCGGATGATGCTACGGTCGCGAGGCGTCCAACGAAATGCGGAGATCCTCCGCGAGCGCCGCGTCGCCGCTCACGATCGCATGCCACGTGATGCTGTGGCCCGTGCGCTTTCCCTTCGGCACGACCTTGATCCCCTCGGGAGAGATCGTCACGGTGTACAGCGCGCCGTCGAGATTCAGCTCCCGCTTCAGCTCTTTGTCGAGTGGTGTCGCCATGGGTTCGCTGCGTGAGTCACTTCGCCGGGCTGCCCGCCGGCGACGCGAGTGATGCCTGCCCACGCCGGGGATCGAACCGGCTGCCAGGCGGGAGGACATGCATGACAACGTTCGTCGCGCCCAGCGTTGCGCCCACGGGCGTGCGCACGCTGCGACGCGCGTCGTAGATCACCGCGACGCTCGCGCCCGCGACGCGCCAGTGGCCGCCCGGTTCCACGATGAGGGCCGTGGATTCATCAATGCCGACGCCGATGCTGTCGGGATGCTCGAGCACCAGGCTGATGAGGCGGTTGTGCCGTTTGCGCCGCACGAAGTGCTGGTCCACGATCGCGCCGGGTAGCAGCGCGAAGCCTTCCGCCACCACGATGTTGTTCCGGTCGATCGTGAGAAACGCCTCACTGCTGTCGCCTGGCGGACGCTCGCCGCCGAGGCGTCGCTCGTCGCCGGTAATCATCAGTGCTGTCATGACGGCGGCCCCCGCCGACGTGCCGCCGACTACGGCGCCCGACTCATAGCGGCGGCGGATCGCTGCTTCCGTGCGCGTTCCGCGAAGCGTCGCAGTCAGGCGCGATTGGTCGCCCCCGCCGAACCAGATCCCCGTGACGCCGTCCAGCAGGCGCGCAATGGAATCGGTATCGGCCTGCTCTCGAGTGACGTGCACGTTTCGCGCGTCGGCACCGCGTGCGCGAAGATCGACCGCTTTCTCTTCGCCACCCGTCAGCCCCTCGGAGCTCGCCATGGCGAAGACGACGATGCGCGCGCGACCTGGTCCTCCCGCGAGCGCGACGAACTCCCGCACCAGCGCGTCCGGCTGCGGTCCGCCGCCGACCATGAAGAGATGCCCGCGCGCGGAGGCAGCGCCTGACGCGGGGTCGCGGCCAGGAGCGACACGCGCTGCGCATGCAAGGACCGGCACGAGCAGCGCGATGCTGGACGCCAGGCGAATGCGACGCCGGCGTGTACGTCGATGGCGTTCATATGCCTCATGCGTCACGTGCCTGGCCCTCGGCAGAAGTGTGCGAATCCGCGTCCTCGCGCAGATCCACGGTGTGGCGCTCCTTCAGGAAGATCGCGCCGATGACGAACGTCATCAGTGCGACCGCGATGGGATACTGCAGTCCGGCGTAGATGTCGCCTGTTGCAACCACGCGCGCTTCCGCAATGAGTGGCAGGAAGCCGCCGAACCAGCCATTGCCGAGGTGATACGGAAGTGAGAGCGACGTATACCGAATGCGCGTCGGGAAGAGCTCCACCAGATACGCCGCGATCGGTCCATACACCATGCCGACGTACAGCATGAGCAGCGACAGGAGGGCGATGACCATCGGACGATTGACGCGCGCCACGTCGGCCCGCACGGGATACCCGGCGTCGCGCAGCGTCTTGCCATACGCGGCCGTATCGAACGCCGCCAGCCGGACGCTTCCGATCGAAACAGTGCGACTCGGCCCGGCGGACGCCTCGCGCACGTACGGGACGCCACGCTTCGTGAGAAACGCGGCCGACGAATCATCCGCGGCGGTGCTGTGCACCACGACGGGGGCGGTTCGCGCCGCCTCTTCCAGCGCTGGATTGGCGAAGTGCGCAAGCCCGCGAAAAATCGGAATGAACGTGAGCGCGCCGAGCAGGCAGCCCGCGAGCATGATGCGCTTGCGTCCGATGCGGTCGGACAACCATCCGAAGAGAATGAAGAACGGCGTGCCGATGAGCAGCGCCGTCGCAATGAGAACATACGCGGTCTGATACGGCACCTTGAGCGTGTTCTGCAGGAAGAACAGCGCATAGAACTGCCCGGTGTACCACACGACACCCTGCCCCGCTGTGAGCCCGAACAACGCGATGAGTACCAGTCGCAGATTCGGCCACTTGGCAAAGCTCTCGCGCAACGGGCTCCTGGACGTCTTTCCGAGCGCCTTCAGCTCGGCAAACACCGGAGACTCACGCAGCTTGAGGCGAATGTAGGCGGAGACGACCAGCAGGATGATGGAAAGCAGGAATGGAACGCGCCATCCCCACGACCGGAACGCCGCCTCGCTCATGGACGCGCGCGTCGTCAGAATTACGGCGAGCGACAGAAAAAACCCCAGCGTCGCCGTCGTCTGAATCCAGCTCGTATAGCTGCCGCGCTTCCCTCGCGGCGCATGCTCCGCCACATACGTCGCCGCGCCGCCGTACTCCCCACCGAGTGCGAGTCCCTGCAGCAGTCGCAGCGACACTAGCAGCACGGGAGCGATCAGGCCCGCGCGCTCGTACGTCGGCAGTACGCCCACGAGGGCCGTGGACAGCCCCATGAGCAGGATGGTCATCAGGAAGGTGTATTTGCGGCCGATGACATCGCCGAGGCGTCCGAACACGATCGCGCCGAACGGCCGCACCGCGAACCCCGCGCCGAAGGTTGCGAGACTCGCCAGCAGCGCCGCCGTATCGTTCCCGGTCGGAAAGAAAAGACTTCCGAAGAAGACGGCGAGCGCGCCGTACAGATAGAAGTCGTACCACTCGAACACCGTGCCGAGTGACGAGGCAAGAATGACGCGCCTCGTCTCGGCACGGTGGCTTCCATTGTCCGGCGTGGCCATGCGAGCGGAGGCAATGCGTGCGTGACGTTAGGCAGTCCGGCGCAGCGAAGCGCGCGCCCAAGCGGCAGGCGGACAGCCGGAAGCGCCGGGTGGCGCGGGGACGACGAAGATCCGTTACGGGGAGCGGAGCCGTCAAGACGCCGCGGACGGCACACGAGTTGCGCCCTATCGCGCCGCACCATTCACTCTGCGGAGGCTACATGGAGCTGATCACCTGGATCATCGTCGGGCTGGTTGCCGGGGTGCTCGCGTCATTCGTCATGGGTGGCACCGGATACGGCATCGTCGGCGACATCATCATCGGCATCGTCGGCGCGTTCGTGGGCGGGTGGCTCTTCCGGCAGTTCGGCGTCAGCTCTCCCATTGGCGGACTCGCCGGCGTCATCTTCATCGCGTTCATCGGCGCGGTGGTGCTGCTGTTCGTGCTGCGACTCATTCGCGGCTCGACTGCCCGACGAGGCTGAGCATCGGCGAGCAATCCCCGCCTCCTCGAGGCAGACGGGAACGTCCGTGTGGGATCAGGGCGTTCCCGGCTGCTTCTCGATGACGATGAGCTTGGCGTCGTCGCGCGCGATGTCGCGCATCCACGCCGTGAGGGCCTTCACCTGGTCCGGCGGATAGACGCCCGCCGCGCCCGTAATGGTGCGCCGCAGCGAGAGCTCGCGACCCGACTGCGTGTACTCCGACCGATAGCTGCCGAAGGCACTGGTTGCCGAAACGGCCAGCGGAAGTTGCGCGCGCCACCCCTCGGGCATCGTCACCTTGAACTCGAGATAGGACTCCCCGAAGCCGAAGATCTTCTCGGCATCAATGGGAAAGTGGCGCTTTTCCGCCTCGATCTCTCGCGCCGAGGTGGCCAGCCCTCCCATGCTGCCGAACGGATTCATGAGGACGGCGCTGTTGCCCGCCATTGACGCTGCCTTGCCGTGCCGGATGCGCACGCTCATGCGCGGCGTGGCGGCGAGGTCCTTGCCCGCGAAGCCGGTGAGGCTGTCCCCCTCCGCACCTTCAAAGAGATTGGTCGCGATCGCGTCCGCCGCTTTCGCGCGCTGGGCGGAATCGATCGGATTCTCGAAGGCGCTGCGCAAGGCATACTGATGGGCACCTCTGCTCGTCTCTTCGTAGAGACCGTCGAACAGGCCACTGGACGAAAGCGTCCCGATGATGCGCCGCTCCGAGCGGTTCGCCTCGAGCGGCGCCTTGGGAAAGGTCACCTCTTCGACACGGCCGTCACCGTGAATCACCAGCCCGAACTCCCCCTGGAAGCTGAAGGGAAGTTCGCCGAGCGGCGTTAGTTCCGCCGTGAGGTCCGCGTACTCGTACTCGGTCCGGCCAGGGCGCTTGTATGCGGCGACGGCGTGATCCAACTGCTCGATGGATGCCAACTCGCGGCGAACGCTTCCTTCGCTATTGAGAATCACGGGATATGCCGGCACCCCGAACTTCTCGAGTGCGGCGATGAAGAGAGTCGCCTTGTCCTTGCAGTCACCGTACCCGGTGCTCACGACCTCCGCGGGTGTACGCGGCTGGTAGCCGCCCAATCCGAGCGCAATGGAGACATAGCGAATGTCCTGCGCCACCCAGCGGTGCACGGCGCGGATGGAGTCATCCAGCGACTTCGCGCCCTTGACCGACTCCGAGATCTTCGCTTCGACCGCCGGCGTGAGGACGTATCGCGAGCGCGCGTTGTTCGCGTACCATGCGCCGATCTGTGACCAGGTGGTCGGTGAAGCGATCGCCACCGACATGTACACGCCATTCGAGTCGGCTGCGTATTCCTCCGGCTTGATCTTCGGAAGGTCCGCCGTGGCCCACATGTAGACGTGACGTCCGTTGGCGGTGGTTTCCTTGCGCGCGAAGTTCAGATTCTCCTCGCGGATGCGTGGCGTGAAGCCGGCGGGCACGTCAACGATGTACCGCGAGCGCCTGACGCTGAGCCCGGTGCTCACACCCCACCACTCCATGAAATCGCCCGGGAGAAACGGCTTCAGTTCCTCCGTCGTGTAGCTGTAGTCGACGATCGTGCCCGCTTCGACTCCGCTGACCGACGCCCGTACGACCTTGCGGCTCGCGTAGGTGGGATTGCCGAGCTGCGCAGGGACATCGGACTCCTGGATCTGCGTCGGTTTCGCGCTGATCACGGTACCGTCGGGCTTGACGACGCGAATCCAGTTGAGCGTGAATCGCTGATGCTGCGGCGCATAGGAGAAACGCTGCTCGCGATACCGGTCGGCCGCTTCGGGCCTGAGAATCTGGACGATCTGACGAAACGTGCTCGAGCTCTTTCCGTCAGGTTCGATCCGGATGACCCCGTCGTCGAGCAGAAAAGCGGCGCTCTCCTCGGGGCGATCCGCTGGATCGATGGCCAGCTTGTAGATCGTATCTGCCCTGACGGACGGATCGCCCCTGGGGGTGATTCGCGGTGCCTGGGCGGTGGCCAGAGAAGCGGACACGGCCAGAAGGACAGCGGCGAGACGGGTACGAGACAGCATCGGCAGCCGGGAGAGGAAGGGAGCTGGAGCGGCTCAGTTTCGAGCGGGGGAACCCCAAGCTACAGTCTGCAGCCTCAAGCGCAAATGCTTCGCATGGCCTTTACGACAGATGTCCGGCGCGGCCACTCAGGAAGTGGAGCGCGGCAGGGGAACAGCTTCGCCCCGGACCGCTCGAATCGGCTCGGCGGGATGCTCGCCGGCGCCGAGCGCCGCGACGTTGGCGGGGTTGCCCTCGGCGAAGACCCGCGTAATGAAGCGTTGTCCTTCGGAGATGCGCTCGACTTCGATGGCGATCGCGTCCACTGAGGTCTCGAGCCTCACCAATCGAGCCGCGGACTCATCGTCTCGCGCTGGCGCGTGAGACGTCGCGCGTTTCCACATCAAGCGCGCAAACGCGAAGGCTATTGGGGCGAGTACGAACAGGGTGAAGAAGACCCCGAGCGGCGCCCCGCCGTCGCCGCGGATCCAATCGAGCCCCCCGGCCGCCTGAGTGCTTGCGACGAGCTCAGACGGGGCGGTGGCGAGCAGCCGTCCCGTCTGCGCGATGTCCCACTCGATTTGCAGGATCCGCTGGTCCAGCAGCAGCACGCGGTTCTCCAACCCCGCCTTGTTGGCCCCTTCAGCTTTCTCGGCCGATTGCGCCAAGCGATCGCGCCGGCCCTCGGCGGACTCGAGCTGATTGGACAGCTCCGAACGCCGGCTCCGGAGCGCGCGGACTTCCTGCGCGGTGCGAGGAGGGGTGTACGTCTGCACGGCAGTGCCGCCCGAGCCCTGCGTCGTTATGGGCGCCTGTGGCGCGGACGGCTGCTGCGGGGAGGTGGCGGGGGTTAGCATGAGTGACTATACGGGAGGAACGACAGGCGGGTTGCAAGGGTCGGCCGATCCGGGCATACCATGACCGGATCGGTCGCTTGGTGCGCGACGAGGTGCATTCGGGTACAAGCCTTGCCCGCTGTATCTCACCAGGAGAAGCGTCACCAAGCACCGCGTCCAGGGCGTGACGTGTCAGTCAAGAGGTTTCATGGAGACGATGAGCAAGCCCCAGTTCCGCGATCTCACGGTGGAGGAGTGCCACGCACTGCTTTCCAGCAAGAACGTCGGACGAATTGCGTTCGCCCTGCACGACCGGGTCGACATCCAGCCCACTCACTACGTCACCGATGGCGAGTGGCTCTTCGGGCGCACCAGTGGTGGGAGTAAGCTCTCCGCGCTTGTGAACAACCCGTGGTGCGCGTTCGAGACTGACGACGTCCGTGACCTCTTCGATTGGTCGAGCGTTGTGATAAAAGGGCGCTTTTCGATCATCGATCCGAAGGTGGGGTCACTCCATACGTATCAGCGGGCCGAGAAGGTGCTGCGGCAACTCGTTCCCGGCACGTTTTCGGTGGACGATCCGGCGTCCCATAGAAACGTCGTCTGGGGCATCATTGCACACGAGATGACCGGACGGGCTGCGGGACGCTGACGGCCGCGATCAGCGTTCCACGCTCAGAAAGCCGATGGCGCCTTTCTGCCCGTGACCGAACCCGTGGTTCACGAAGGGAAAATCGCCAGGGATGTCGCAGAGCAGCTCGAAGCACATGCCGCCGCCAGCCGGCACGCTCCATGTCTGCACACCACGGATCGCGTTTCCTGGCGGAGATCCGAGATACACGGTGTCGAACTGCTCACCCACGACGCGGAAGTGCGAGGGATGCGTGGGACCAGAGGCCACGACCCAGAAGCGTACGCGGTCGCCGACCTTCACACGGATCGGCTCCTTCACGTACTGATCCGGCCGGCCGTTGAAGGTGACGAAATCGGGCATGGTCGTGACCATCTTCTGATAGTCAAGGCCCGCACGCCGTTGGCCTCGTCCGCCAGGTAATACTCGTCTGGATGAGTACGAATTCCTTGGCCGGCGGGAGCGGCTCACGCGGTGACACGATGATCGCCCCGTGCATGCCGGAGCCGATGTGCATCAACACGGGCGCCGTTCCGCAGTGGTACATGAAGGCGCCCGCGTACTTCGGCGTGAAGGTGAATAACACGGATTGCCCTTTCGGCACCGATCGGAATGCCGCCTTGGGGTCGATCTGCGCCGCGTGAAAGTCCATCGAGTGCGGGATGTCCACGTCGTTTGTGAGCGTGAACTCCACCGTGTCACCGACTCGGCAGTGCACGATCGGCCCAGGGGTGTCGCCCTCGAAGGTCCACGCGGCGAGGACCGTGTTGGGGCCGATTCGCAGGGCGCTTCTCGCGCATGCCAATGCAGTTGCACACGGCGATTGGCGGAAAGGGCGGGGAGCGTGGGATCGTAGCGGCGAAATACGGTGTCTTTCGCGTCCTGCGTGGACGCCGCGGTCGCGGACGAAGTGCCGTGATGCGCATCCTTCACCGCCGAGGAATCGAGCCGGCTGTTCGAGTTGTCGATTCGTGGCGGCGTGCCGTCCTGAGCCTTCGAAGCGCCGGGCGTTGCAGTATCGCCTTGTCGTCGTGTATCGCTCGGCGAGCAGCCGATCACCGCGGCACCGAGGCCGGGGATCGCCAGCGACAGTGCGGACGCCCGCGCAATGAAGGTGCGACGGTTGGGTCGCGCGTCGACGGGTTGGGAGTTGGCTAACTCGGAAAGGCGGGGGATGAGTTCGTCGGACATGGCGTCTCTCGCTGATGCTGGGTCGGCTAAACATCACGAGGGATTGCCCAGCGCCCCATCGGGTGCGCCGACCACCCTGCGGCTCGCGAGTGCGGATTCGCGCGCTCTCCCGGCTCGAACAGGAAGCTGCCCTCGGGCAGGGTGAAGAGCGAGAGGATGATCTCGCTTGCCTGCGCCTGGAGGGCGGGCATGAGGTCGGCGGGCGAGAGCAGGCCGAGCGAGACGAGCGCCTTCTCCACGTCCTTCAGGCCTTGCGCCTGGGCGACCGCATGACGGAGCTGCTCGCGGGTGATCCGACCGCGGCGGAGGAGCTGCTCGCCGAGCGAATCGGTGGGATCGGTCGAGGTCGCG
>JANNOC010000493.1:0-1500 GCA_031398865.1 Gemmatimonadota bacterium
GGCTCGCGCGGTGCCCGAAGACGTGGCGGCCGCGTGGGACGCCGTGCGCGGAGCGACCCGCCCGCGCATTCACGTGTTCCTCGCCACCTCCGACCTGCACCTCTCGGCCAAGCTGCGGATCTCGCGCGACGAATGCGTAGCTCGGACCGTCGCCGCCGTGCGGCAGGCCCGAGCCCTCTGCGCGGATGTCGAGTTCTCGGCCGAGGACGCGACGCGCAGCGATCTCGATTTCCTGTGCGACGTCGCGGCGGAAGCGGCCGCGGCCGGCGCCACCACCATCAACCTGCCCGACACGGTGGGGTTCGCCTTACCTCACGACATCACGCGCATGTTCGAGGCCGTGGGCCGGCGCGTCGGCCCGGGCGTGGTGCTGTCGGCGCACTGCCACAACGACCTCGGGTTGGCGGTGGCCAACACGATCGCCTCGATCCGGGCCGGCGCGCGCCAGGTGGAAAGCACGATCAACGGCATCGGCGAACGGGCCGGCAACGCCGCCCTCGAAGAGATCGTTATGGCGATGGAAGTGCGCGGCGACGCGCTCGGCTGCCGCACAACGGTGGTCACCGAGGAGCTCTACCCGGTGAGCCGCGCGCTCAGCGCGCTGGTGTCGGTGCCGGTGCAGCCGAACAAGGCCATCGTCGGCGACAACGCCTTCGCGCACGAGGCCGGCATCCACCAGGACGGCATGGTGAAGAACCCCCTCACGTATGAGATCATGCGTCCCGAATCGGTGGGGGCGCCGCCCACCAAGCTTGTGCTCGGCCGCCACTCCGGCCTGCGCGGCCTCGACGCGCGGTGCCGCGCGCTCGGCCATGGCTTGCGGGTCGAGGATCTTCGCAAGCTCTACGCGCGGATGCTCGAGGCCACCGACCACACCAAGGCGGTGGACGACCTCGAACTCACAGCGCTCGTTCAAAGCCTCGACACCACGACGGCACTGGCCGGATTCGGGGCGATCGGCGCGGTTCACAGGGATGCGACAGATGAAGATGCGACTCGTCACGCTGCCTGGTGACGGCATCGGCCCGGAGGTGACGCGGCAGGCCGTGCGCGTCCTGCACGCGGTGGCCGACGTCACGGGGCTCACTCTTGACGTTGCGGAACACCTCGTGGGTGCCGCCGCCATTCGCGCGGCCGGTGTGCCTCTGCCCGAAGCGTCGCTCAAGGCATGCCTGGCGGCCGACGCCGTGTTCCTGGGCGCGGTGGGCGATCCCGCCTTCGATCAGCACCCGCCGACCCTGCGGCCCGAGGCCGGTCTGCTGGCGCTGCGCACAGCGCTCGGAGGATTCGCCAACCTGCGGCCGGCGGTGGCCTTCGAGCCGGTGCTCGACGTGTCGCCGCTCAAGAAGGAGCGCGTCCGCGGCGCCGATGTGCTGGTCGTGCGCGAGCTGCTCGGCGGCCTCTACTACGGCGAACCGCGCGGCCGTGAGCCCGACGGGCGCGCGGCGTTCAACACGCTGCGCTACACCTCGGCCGAGATCGAGCGGGTGGCGCATGTGG
>JANNOC010000547.1:0-2118 GCA_031398865.1 Gemmatimonadota bacterium
ACTCCATCTTCGGTTTTCAGTCGCCGGTCGCCCAGGTAGACGAGGATGCGTCTCGTCAGACGCGGGAGATCGGCGATAGCCCGCAGCCCAGAGAGCTGGGGGGTTGAGAACCGCGACTGCGCTTTGATTTCGAGCGCCAGACAGTCTCGGCCGCGCCGCAGCAGGAAATCGACCTCGGTCTGCCGGGCCTGGGCCGGGGCCCAGTAAGCAATCTCGTCGAATACATCGGATGCATCGTTGTGGGTTCGAAGGACGGTGAGGACCCACCCTTCGAGTAGCGCCCCCCGCTCTTCCGCTCCGACGGGGCCAAGCTGCCGCTTTGCAGCTCGGACCACCCCGGGATCCACCCAATACAGCTTGGGGTGCTGGCGTTCGCGCACACGCAAGCGCGCTTCAAACGCTGGCACGACGGTGGCTAGGAGCGTATCTTGGAGGATGCTCAGATAACCGTTCACCGTCGTTCGCGCCGTGGCCGCGTCGCGAGCCAAACCCGCCACGTTGATGACCTGTCCGTGAAAGAGTGCCGCAACGGGAAGAAACGCAGCACCCGCTCAAGGTTTAAATCGGTGCCCAACTCGACCGGCGCCAGTGGATACATTGTCCGGACAGCCGCCCGGCCTGCCAGAAGATTCGTGTTCGCGGTCTTCAAGCGGCGGGGCGCTCGATCCCAGGAGCACGAAGCGCCGGCGGAGACTCGTCAAGGAGGTCGATGACATCGGCGTCCGGGAAGGCCGCGCGGGTCCAGGTGCTCTTACCGACTCCTCGCCGTCTTTATACCGTGCAAAGTGACGACATCATGGCAGAATGAAACACGCAATCCGTTCGTCTCCGTGGCAGAAACTCCGCTCGTCGTCACGGCGGAACGTTAAACAAACTTCCATCTCAGGAAGCGGCCCCACAAAATCCCCCGACAATATGCGCGGCACGCTATTGGCTCTTGTGGTTCTGCGCGGAGCTTGCGCGACGATGCTACCATCGTCCGAAGCTGCTCCCAGGAGTCTGCAATGGGTGCTATTGACGACAGAGAGCGGCTCGCTCAGCTCGAGGTGAGGGTGGAAGAACAAGGTGGGCGCTTGATTGAGCTCTCTCAGCAGGTCAGGAATCTGGATCTGAAGATCGATGCGCTTTCGGAGCGCATGGACAGAAAGTTCGACGATCTTCGGAGTGAGATGTCGAGGCAGTTCCGTTGGACGCTCGGGGTGATGCTGACCCTTGCCGGGCTGGTGGCAGCCCTGGGGCGGTAACCCGTGAGGGCCGTTGTCAAACATCCAGCACGTATTCACGTGCTACACTAGTTTTCGTGTCAGAGAACCAGAATATCACATTGAGTGTGCCTCGCGAGCTGCTTAAGCGGGTTAAGCGCCTCGCGGTCGATCGCGACACATCGGTGTCCGCCCTGCTGAGCGAGGCTTTGGCTCGCTTGACGGACGAGGATCGACGCTATTCCGCCGCCCGCAAGCGGGCGTTGATCGCCCTGCGGTCACCTCGGTCGCTTGGCACGGGCGGTCGCCGCACCTGGTCCCGCGACGATCTCCATGAGCGATGAGGCGTCGCGGGAGTTTGTCGACGCCAATGTCCTCGTCTACGCCTTCGATTCATCGGCAGTAGCCAAGCAGGTAGCGGCGAGGGAAGTCCTCGAGCGGCTCTGGGAGAGCGGCGCGGGTTGCGTCAGTGTCCAGGTGTTGCAGGAGTTCTTCGTGACCGTCACGCGAAAAGTCTCCAAGCCCCTGTCGATCGGGGATGCGGCCGACCGGGTCCGGGAGTTCGCTACATGGAAGGTGTTCGCGCCGACCGCGGAAGATGTGCTGGCTGCGATTGGGGTTCAGCAACAGGCGCGGATCAGTTTTTGGGACGCCATGATTGTCCGGGCCGCCGTCGAGCTCAAATGCGATGTTCTCTGGACGGAGGATCTCGCTGACGGTCAGTTGCTGCGAGGTGTCCGCATCCGCAATCCGTTCGGCTCAGCAGCCGATGTTCTCTGATCAGGCACTAGGCACTAGGCACTAGGGTGCCTAGGTGCGTACCGTGCCTAAGGGTGCCAAAGGGTTGGTGCCAAGGTGCCAAGGTGCGCCCCGACGCCGGTCGTGAGATTCCCGCTGGCTACGACCTTGGGCGCCG
>JANNOC010000636.1:0-1593 GCA_031398865.1 Gemmatimonadota bacterium
CTCTACACGCCCCGAAGCTTGCTCGATCGGGAGCTGCGCGCGGAAGCTCGGGAGACGTTTCGCATGGTCGCCGACGCCGGCGCGTCGGGCGTCCAGATCAAGTTCACCAATCCGGTGGGCCCGTTTCTCGTCCGATTCGCGGCGCGAAACCACAAGAAGAACCTGGTCATCGATGATACCGTCTGCTACATCGGGGGCATCAACTTCAGCGAGCACAACTTCGCGTGGCATGACATGATGCTCCGGATCGAGGACGCGGAGGCCGCGGAATTCCTGCGGGACGACTTTCTCGCGTCGTGGAGCGGAGAGGACGTGGGCCGTTCGCTGTCGTTGAGCGGTCTCGAAGTGCACACGTGCGACGGCCGCACCAACCCCCGCGTCTTCCAGCGCGTCTTCGAGCTGATGGACGATGCACGCGCGCGGATCTACGTCGAAAGCCCATACCTGACGTTTCCGTTTTGCGAGAGGCTGGGCGCGGCGAGGGAGCGCGGCGTGCACGTCACCGTCGTGAGCCCCGCTGAGAACAACCACAAGACCTTGCAGCGGTACGTCGTGTGGGAGTCCGCTCGATTGGGGCTCGACCTCCGATTGTATCAGGGACGAATGAATCACCTCAAGGCGATGCTCATCGATGATCGCTGGCTGATTCTCGGGTCGTCGAACTTTGACGTGCTGAGCTATCACCTGCACCAGGAAATCGTTGGCATCGTCTCCGATACCGCGGTCATCGCGGACTTCAAGACGAGAATTCTGACGCCGGACCTCGAGAGCTCGCGGCCTTCCGCCGAACCCGCCGGCCGCTTCGGAGGATGGATCGCGAATCACCAGCTCCGGTGGGCCGCCAGGCTGTCGCTGCTCGCTCGTCGTCGAGCACCTTCACGATCGTAGAGCTCTCGTTCCGCAGGAGGCGGCGTCGTGAGTGCGGACGACCCGTTTCTCGAGAATAACCTCCGCGACGTCGACCGGCGCTTCCTCGTGCGGAAAGTGGCCGATACCGCCAAGTCGAACAACTGTCAGTAGAGCGCCGAGCGGCTCCAGCGCCTCCACCTCGCCGAAATCCGGAGCGGCCGGGTGCGGAGCCGCACCGAGGATCACGGTCACGGGAACACGGAGGCGAACGACGAGGCTCTCGAGCGATTCCGGCTCCCTGGCTCCGGAAAGGCGACCGGCCATCGCGACCGCCTCCCCGATGTGGTCGAGCAGAGGCTCGGAATACGCCCGCTGCGTCGTCGAGTCCAGCCATGCGTCACATCCGGAATTCTGGCGGAGCCCCCGAACGAGGTGCCCGCGCAGGAAGCGGCGTCCGCCGGGCACGTGGACGATGAACGGCGCAAGCCGCATCGAGGTCGAGAGCACCTTGGTGCGATTCACACCGAGCGCGCCGACATCGAGAAAGTACAACGCCGCTACTCTGGTGGGCCTGGTCGCGGCCAGGCGCAACGCGACACCGGCCCCATGTGCGTGCGCCACGACGCGAGCGGAGTCCACGCCGTAGCGCGCCAGCAGTGAGTCGACGCGTCGGGCGATGGCAGCGAAGGAGACGTCCGCCGCGTTGAGCGAAAGCCGATAGGGATCGATGACGATGACGCGCGC
>JANNOC010000637.1:0-2858 GCA_031398865.1 Gemmatimonadota bacterium
TGCGCTCACGCTCCCAATCGATATCGAGCACCTTGACCTCGAGCTCGGCGCCGATCTGTACCAGCTCGGAGGGATGCGAGATGCGCCCCCATGACATGTCGGTGATGTGCAGCAGGCCGTCCACGCCGCCGAGATCGATGAATGCACCGAAGTCGGTGATGTTCTTGACGACGCCCTTGCGTATCTGGTCCTTCTGCAGCTCCTTCATCAGCTTCTCGCGCTTGCCCGCCCGCTCCTGTTCCAGGATGACACGGCGCGACACGACGATATTCCGGCGGCGCTTGTTGAGCTTGATGATTTTGAACTCGTACTTCTGCCCGAGGAGCTCGTCGATGTTCTGCACGCGCCGCAGCGCGATCTGCGAGCCGGGGAGGAACGCGTCCACGCCCATGAGATCGACGACCACACCACCCTTGATCTTCTTGACCAGCGTGCCTTCCACTGGCTGATCGCTCTCGTAGGCGACGCGGATGCGCTCCCACACGCGCATGAAGTCAGCTTTTTTCTTCGAGAGAACGACCGAGCCTTCCTGGTCCTCGAGGTGTTCGAGGAGAACTTCCACCTCGTCACCGGGCTTCAGGTCGGGGAGATCCTTGAATTCTTCGAGCGGGATCGTCCCTTCGGATTTGAATCCGATGTCGAGGACGACCATGTTGTCGCGGATCTCGAGCACGCGGGACTTGACGATCTCGCCTTCTTCGATCGACGCCAGCGTCCCGTTGTACATGTCCATCATGCGCTCGTACTCGTCGGACGAATACTCGTCCTCCTCGTACAGCTCGGGGCGGCGGTTGGCGAGCGGGCGAAGCTGCGCCTTCTGGAGATCGCGCTTTTCGCGCTGAGTCAGCGCGCCGGCGCCGGCGGGTGGGGTTGGGGTTTCGAGCTCGGGCATACCGAAGTGGTTCTCCTGAGTCGCGGATTTATTCTCGCCGCGGCGAGTCCAAAAGGGTGATGGAACGGATGCATAGGCGTGACGCGGGCGGGAAGCCCGAACGTCATGCCCTGCGAGAGCCTTGGAACTTAACCGGATCGTCAGCCGGCGTCAACGGACGAAGTGCCGTCCGGACGGTGAGTTACGGCGCGGGCGAGGGCCACGATGCGCTCCACCTGCTCCGGCTGCGTGAGGTAGGTGGTGTCGATGAGAATCGCGTCCTTGGCCTGCACCGTCTGGGTCGCGTCGTGCGAATCTCGGCGCACGAGGCGGTCGGTCTCCTCTGCGATCTCGTCGTCGGAGGGACGCCGGCTGAGCTGCTGAGTCAGCCGCCGCCGCGCCCGCTCCCAGGGGTCCGCCACCAGAAACACCTTCAAGTCGGCATCGGGGAACACGATCGTCCCGATGTCACGGCCGTCCACCACGACATCGTGCGTCACCGCCGCGAGTCGCACTTGATCGTTGACCCACGCGCGGACCTCCTGCAGCTGGGCGACGCGCGAGACGTGTTGCGTCACCTCGGCTCCGCGGATCTCCCCCTCCGCGGTCACGCCGCCAATCGTGGGCACAAAGGACGTGGTGCCGGGGACCAAGCCCACCGAGGCCGCGCGCGCGAGCACACGCTCCGCCGTCCAGCTCTCCGGCGCGTCGCCCGCGCGCACGCACGCCGCCGTCACCGCGCGGTACAGCGATCCCGAATCCACGTGCAGATAGCCGAGCAGATCCGCGACCCACTGCGCCGTCGAGGACTTGCCGGACGCGGCGGGCCCGTCAATGGCGATGACATGGTGTCTCGAACGCCGCATGCTCGGAGTGAAGGAAGTGGACCCGGTCACGCCAGCGCAGGAACAAGGCGCGCCAGCTCCTCCCAAAATCCGGGATAGGACACCTGGACGCAATCGGGATCGTCAACGACGACCGCATTCCCTGGAATGGCGCCCAGAATCCCGAACGCCATCGCCAGGCGATGATCGCCCCGGACAGCAACACGTCCCCGCAGTGGCGCCGAACCGCCGACGATGCGCATTCCGTCCGGCAGCTCCTCGGCCTCCACCCCAAGCGCGCGCAGATTGGAAACGACCGTCGTTATGCGGTCGCTCTCCTTGGCGCGGAGCTCCGCTGCGCCCGTGATGACGGTCTCGCCCGTTGCCCGGGACGCGACGACCGCGAGTAGCGGCAGCTCGTCAATGAGGTCCGGAACCTCCGTGGCTTCGACGCGAACGCCGGTAAGCGCCGCCCCATGCACGACGATATTTCCCACCGTCTCACCCGTGCGGCTCTCCAGATGGTCCGTGCGCACCTCGGCTCCCATGCGCTCCAACACGCGGTAGAATCCGAGCCGCGTATGGTTCAGACATACGTCGTGCAGCGAGACGTCCGCACCGGGCGACAGCGCGGAGAGCGCCGCGAAAAAAGCCGCGGATGATGGATCGCCAGGAATCTCGCCGACGAACGGCGCCAGCTCTCGCACCGACGCGCTCGCGTCAGGGAGAATGACCCCGTCGACGCTGATGTGCACGGTCACGCCCAGCGCGGTGAGCATCTTTTCGGTGTGATCTCTGGAGCGATGCCGCTCGAGCACCTCCACGCGCACGCCGGCGACGAGCGCGGCGAGGAGCAGCGCGCTCTTGACCTGTGCGCTCGCGGGATCGTTGCTCCATTGGATTGCGGTGAGCGGGCCGCCGGCCACGGTCATCGGCAGTCCGTCAGCCCCGTCGAACGTGACGCGCGCGCCCATGAGCTCGAGCGGGCGGGCGATGCGCTGCATGGGCCGCCGGCTGAGGCTCGCGTCGCCGACGAAGCGCGCTGCGAACGGGTGCGCCGCAACCACTCCGGCGAGCAGCCGTGCCGTCGTACCGATGTTGCCACAGGCCAGCGGCGCGAGCGGGGCGCGCAGGCCGCCTAACGCACGGCCACGCACGACCAG
>JANNOC010000669.1:0-7393 GCA_031398865.1 Gemmatimonadota bacterium
TCCCAGTATGGAACTCATTCGGCGCGGTCGCCAGCACCGGGCGTGCCGGCGTGGCCCTCTGTCGCGAATGGCCCGGGAGGCGCATTGTTCACCCCCCGTTCCCCGTTCCCCGTTCCCCGCTGCCCTCTCCCCCCTCGGGAACCGCCACCTGATGGGCGGGTATCGAATGGCGATCCGGATGTCGCGAACCCAGTAGCCCACATGGACTGTCGTACCTTTCACAACAAGCACCTCGCCTTCCTGGATGACACGCTCCCGGACGTCGAGATGGTGGCCCTCCGGCGACACCTTATCGAGTGCCGGGACTGTGCCCAGCGCGACACGACCATCCGTCGCGCGCTGCTCGTGTATCGCAACCTTCCGCGAATCGAGCCCTCGGCGGAGTTTCACTCCCGCCTGCGCGGACGCCTGCGCGAGTGCCGGTTGAATCCGCAGACGCGGCAGCTGTTGCGTGGCCCTGGCCTGGGAACGTTGGCTGCCGCGGCGGCGTGCATGCTCGTCGTGGGTGCGCTCGCGCTCGCCGGCTCGGATGCGCGCCCGCTCCTCCATCCGCCCGTGCTGGCGTCCGCGCCCATTCCGGAGCCTTCACCGCTGACGCATCCCGTGCTGATCGCGTCCGCGTCCGTCGGGATCATGCCGGTGTGGCCCGCGCTGTACATCGCGGAAGAGGGGCCCATGCACCTCGCCGCCGCACGCTGGACCCGCTGACGCACGCCCGCGCGACGCCGACAATGCGGCGACGCGGCGCGGGTGAATAGCAGGGCGGCACCACAGTCCTGATCGTATATTTGCGCCATGGCCGATGCCGTTCAGCGCGCGCTCAAGGATGCGATCGAATCGCGCACATTTGTCCCCGCCTATTACCTGTACGGCGAGGACGACTTCCTCAAGGATGACGCGGTGAAGCAGCTGGTCGCCGCGGCGGTGGACCCCGCCACCCGCGACTTCAACCTGGATGTGCGACGCGGCGCAGACCTCGATTCCGAGATGCTCGAGACGCTGCTCGGCACCGCGCCCATGATGGCCGAGCGACGCGCGGTCGTCATCCGCGACGTGGCCTCAACGAAAAAGGATGTGCGCGCCGCACTCGAGCGGTATCTCGCGAACCCCGCGCCGCAAACGGTCGTGCTGCTGGTGGACGCGGCTGGCTCGAAAGTGGATCGCAAGCTGGAGACGCTCTGTACGGCGCTGGATTTTCGGCCCTTGTCGGGGAACCGGCTGCCGAAATGGATCGCACATCACGCGAATACGGTGCACGGCGTAGAGGTCACTCCGGGCGCGATCGCGCTCCTCGAGAGCACCGTGGGCCGCGATCTCTCGCAGCTCGCGTCGGAGCTGGCGAAACTCGCGAGCTATAGTGCGGGCGAGCGGATTGACGAAGACGCCGTGGCGGCCATCGTCGGCGTGCAGCGCACCGAAACCATGGGGACGCTGCTCGACCGCATCGCGACGCGCGACACCCGCGGCGCGCTTGAGCTCGTGGGGTTCATTCTGTCGCAGCCCAAAGTCTCCGGCGTCCAGATCGTCATGGCGCTGGCGACGCAGACGCTCGCGATCGCGTGGGGCGCCGCGCGGAGCGCGCAGGGGCTGCCCAAAAGCGCGCTCAGCAAGGAGTACTACGATCTGCTCAAGACCACCGGTGCGTACCCGGCGCGCCCGTGGGGGGAGGCGGTCGCCGCCTGGGTGCGCGCCACAGGGATGTGGACCCTCCCCGCGCTGGATCGGTCGCTCGCCGCGCTGCTCGCCGCGGATATTGCGCTCAAAGAATCCAGAGTCTCGTCCGAGGAACAGATCATCGTCTCGCTGGTGCTCTCGATGTGTACTGCGCAGGGACAGGACGCGGCAGCGTGAGCTCGGCCGTCACGACCCACCGTCAGTCGCGATACATTGCGGTTGGACTCGCGCTGGCGCTGCCCGCGCTCCCGGCACAGGCGAACGCGCAGAGTGTGTCGGTGCGGCCGGCCGCCACGGAGGCATCGCGAACGGAAGCGCCAATCGTGCGGGCGCAGCGTCTCGTGAGCGAAGGCATGGGGATCGACGGGCGGCGCATCATTGATTCCCTGCTGGCGGCGACGCCGATCTCGTCGTCCGACTATCCGGAGGCGCTCTTCTGGCGCGCGTCCCTGGCGACGACCGCCGCCGAAGCGGAGCGCGATTACGTCCGCCTCACGAGCGAGTTTCCGCTGTCGCCGCGGGTGGAGGATGCGCTCATTCGCCTGTCGCAGCTGGAGCTGGCGCGCGGCGAACGGGCCGCGGCGTTGCGACACCTCGAGCGCCTGGTGCTGGAACATCCGGACGGCGCGGCGCGCCCGCGCGCCAGCTACTGGATGGCGCGTATCCTCGTCGAGCAGAACGAGCTGCCGCGGGCGTGCGTCGCCCTGGAGATGGCGCGCACACGGGCGACGGCCGCCGAAGCGGAGCTGCGCAACCAGATTGACGTGCTGGCGGGCCGCTGTGCCGGCGTGGATACCACCGGGCGTGCGATCGCGGCGAACGTCCAAGACAGCGCGCGCAGTCGTGCGCCTAACGCGGCGCCACCGGTCGCGAGTGCGCACCCGCCAATGGCGAGCGCACTGCCAAGCGCGACTCCTTCGGCGGGAGGCGTGGCCTCCAGGACCGTCCCGCCACCGCGCATCCCGACGCCCGTGCCATCCACCAGCGCCTCCAGCGCCGCCTTCAGCGTGCAGGTGGGAGCGTTCGACACGCGCAGCCCCGCGGCGCGCCTGGTCGAGCGGTTGACGCAGCGCGGACACGACGCGCGCGTGGTGGGTGATCGCGCACCCTATCGGGTGCGCATCGGCCGCTATCCCACGCGCGCCCAGGCGCTGACGGCGGCGGCCGCGCTCAAGCAGCGCGGCATGGACGGCTGGGTGGTGGCAGCGGAGCCGAGGTGAGCGCCCCGCAGACGCCGCTCATGCAGCAATACCGGGAGATCAAGGCGCAGCATCAGGACGCGCTGCTCTTCTTCCGGATGGGGGACTTTTACGAGCTCTTCGAAAAGGACGCGGAGATTGCGTCCCGGGTACTGGGGCTGACGTTGACGTCCCGGAACAACGGCGGGGCCGCGGAAGTGCCCCTGGCGGGCGTGCCGGTGAAAGCGCTCAACGAGTACCTCCGGCGCCTCGTGCAGCAGGGTTTTCGCGTGGCGATCTGCGAGCAGGTGGAAGATCCCAAGGTCGCCAAGGGGATCGTGCGGCGCGCGGTGGTCGAGACCGTAACGCCAGGCGCCGCGTTCTCCGACGACCTGCTGGATGGCGCGCGCAACAACTTTCTGTGCGCCGTCCTCGCGCTGGACGGCCTCGTGGGGATCGCGGCGGCTGACGTCTCGACGGGCGAATTGCGTCTCGTGATCGCGCCACCCGCCGATCTCGACGCCGCGCTCGCGCGATTGGTGCCTCGCGAAATCATCGTGACGCGCGCGTCGACGACGCCGCTCCCCGGATGGAGCACGCCGCGCGGTGAAGGCCCCCTCGTCACCGAGCGGGACGCGTGGGAGTTCGATCCCGCACTCGCGCGCGACGACTTGGCGCGGCAGTGGGGCGTGCACTCGCTCGAGGGACTCGGCCTGTCGAGTGCCGATGCGGTGGTGATTGGGGCGGCGGGCGCGCTGATGCGGTATCTCCACGAGCTGCAGCCCGGCGGTATTCCGCATCTCGCGCATCCTGTCATCGAGCGTCCGGGGGGCGTCATGCCGCAGGACGAGATGCCGCGCCGGAATCTCGAGCTCGTGGACTCGCTGCGCAGCTGCGAGACCGAGGGCACGTTGCTGGCCGCGCTGGACCGTACCCTCACCCCGATGGGCTCACGCCTGCTGCGGCAGTGGATTCTCGCGCCGCTCAGCAATCGTGCGGCCATCGACGTGCGGCTCGACGGTGTGTCGGCGCTGGTCGGTGACGCGGTCGCGCGGGATGCGCTGCGCGGCGCACTCGACGGCGTGCGTGACATCGAGCGCCTGGCGAGCAAGGCGGCGGCCGGGCGTGCGACCCCGCGGGAGCTGCGCGCGCTGGGTGATTCCATCGCGCGACTCCCCGCGGTCGAGCAAGCGGCGCGGCGTGCGGCGGTGAGCGCCGAGTCACGCGCGGAGCGTGCCGGTGCGCTGGAGGCGATCGCGCGCACGTGGGACGGCTGCATCCACGTCGGCGGGCGCATCGCCACGGCGCTGGTCGAACGCCCGCCTAACGCGATCGGGGACGAGCCCACCATCGTCCCGGGGATGGATGCGGGGCTCGACGCGCTCCGCACGCTGCGCGACGGCGGCAAGGACGCGATCGCGCGGGTCCAGAGCGAGGAGCGCGAGCGCACGGGGATCACGTCGCTCAAGGTCGGGTTCAACCGCGTGTTCGGGTACTATATCGAGATCACTAACGCGCACCGCGGCGCCGTACCGGCCGACTACCAGCGGCGCCAGACACTCACCGGCGCGGAGCGCTACGTCACGCCAGCGCTCAAGGAATACGAGGAGCGCGTGCTCACCGCGGCGGAACGCATCGAATCGCGCGAGCGGGAACTGTTCGAGGCGCTGCGCGCGGCGGTCGGCGCGGAGATCGCGCGTCTGCGGTGCATGGCCCAGCGACTGGCGGAACTGGACGTGCTCGCGACGCTGGCGGACACGGCGGAGCGTGAGGGATACACGCGGCCGGAGCTCGTGGATGGATTCGATCTCGAGATCATATCGGGGCGGCACCCTGTGGTGGAGCGCATGATGCCGCGCGAGAAGTTCATTCCGAATGATGTCCGGCTCACCGCTGACGCGCGGGTGATCATTCTCACCGGGCCGAACATGGCGGGGAAGTCCACGATCCTGCGCCAGATCGGATTGATCACCCTCATGGCGCAGATGGGGAGCTACGTGCCGGCGCAGCGCGCGCGCATCGGCGTCGTGGATCGCGTGTTCACGCGCGTCGGCGCCAGCGACAATCTGGTGCGCGGGCAGTCCACGTTCATGGTGGAGATGGCCGAGACGAGCGCGATCCTGCACACGGCCACGGAGCGGAGCCTCGTGTTGCTGGATGAGATCGGCCGCGGCACCTCCACATACGACGGCGTGTCCATCGCGTGGAGTGTGAGCGAGCATCTGCACGATGTCGTGCAGTGCAAGACCGTCTTCGCAACCCACTATCACGAGCTGACGCAGCTCGCCGCGGAGTTGCCCGCGTTGCGCAACTTCAACGTGTCGGTGCGCGAGGTCGGCGATCGCATACTGTTCCTGCACCGCCTGCAGCCAGGCGGGGCGGACCGCTCGTACGGGATCGAGGTAGGACGCCTCGCGGGGCTACCGGCGCCGGTGCTGGAGCGGGCGAAGGCGGTGCTGCGACTGCTCGAGGGGGAAGGTGAGCAGATGGTGCCGGCGTTGTCGCGTGCGTCGGGCGGCGCGGCGCAGCAGCTTCCGTTGTTCGATCTGCCGCATCCGCTCGTCGAGCGGCTGCGCGCGATGGACGTGAACGCGATGACTCCGGTGCAGGCGATCGCACTGCTCGCCGCGCTCGTGGCGGAGGCGCGCGAGGAGCGGCTCTCGTAAGCGTTCTTGACAAAGGAAGAGGGGGGCTGTAAACGATTACAATGACCCCGCCAGCCCTGAACGCGCGTCGTCGCCGTCGTCGGCGGACGCTCCTGCTCGTTCGCGCGGCGCTCGCCGCGATCGCGCTCGGTGCCTGCACTAACGCACAGATCACCGGTGTCGCCCCGCCGCCAACATCCGCGCGCGCGACGGCGTTCCTCGACACGGTGCAGACGCGCACCTTTGGATACTTCTGGGAGCTCAGCAACCCGCGCAACGGGCTGACCCCTGATCGCTCGCCGTCGCCGTCGTTCTCCAGTGTCGCGGCCGTGGGCTTCGCGCTCACCGCCTATCCCATCGGCGTCGAGCGCGGCTACGTCACGCGCGCGCAGGCGCGCGAGCGCGTGCTCACCACGCTGCGCTTCTTCTGGAGCGCTCCACAGGGACCGCAGCCCACGGGCGTCACCGGGCACAATGGGTTCTTCTACCACTTTCTCGACATGCAGACGGGGCATCGCTTCGAGACGGTGGAGCTGTCCACCATCGACACCGCGCTGCTGCTCGGCGGCGTGCTCTTCTGCCAGTCGTACTTCGATGGAGCGGATGCCGACGAGACCGCCATTCGCGCCCTCGCGGACTCGCTGTATCTGCGCGTGAACTGGACGTGGGCGCAGACCCGACCGCCTATCGTCTCCATGGGATGGCGCCCCGAGAACGGTTTCATCGACTACTACTGGCGCGGTTTCAACGAGGCGATGCTGCTGTACGTGCTCGCGCTCGGATCACCGACGCACCCGTTAGGCGCGGAGGCGTGGACAGCGTGGACACAGACGTACCGGTGGGGGAGCTATTACAACCAGAAGCACGTGGGCTTTGCGCCGCTCTTCGGTCACCAGTACTCGCAGGTCTGGATCGATTTCCGCGGCATCAAGGACGCATACATGCGCGGCCGCGGCATCGACTACTTCGAGAACTCGCGGCGCGCCACGCTCTCACAGCGCTCGTATGCGATCGCGAATCCGATGGGCTGGAAAGACTACGGCATGGACATCTGGGGCCTCACCGCGGCGGACGGGCCCATCGACCGCGAGTTCACCGTCAACGGGCAGCCGCGGCGATTCTTCACGTACGCCGCGCGCGGCGCGTCCTTCACGGAAGTGCGCGACGACGGGACGCTCGCTCCCACGGCGGCCGGCGGCTCTGTGCCGTTCGCTCCCGAGATCGCGATTCCCGCGCTCATCGCGATGCGCGAGAAATACGGTGACAATCTCTTCTCGCGGTACGGTTTCCTCGACGCCTTCAATCCGACGTTCACCTTCGACGTGGCCGTACAGCACGGCCGCGTCGTGCCCGGCGTCGGGTGGTTCGACACCGACTACCTCGGCATCGATCAAGGCCCGATCATCGCGATGATCGAAAATCATCGCAGCGATCTCGTGTGGAAGCACATGCGCCGCAATCCGCATATCGTGCGCGGTCTGAAACGCGCGGGATTCGCTGGCGGCTGGCTGGACGCGGCGCCGGCACCCTGATGCGTTGCGTCGCGTCGCGACTGCTGCTGCTCTCGCTGCCGCTCCTCGCGGGCTGCCGCGACGCCGACGGGGCAGGGCCGACGACGCTGCGCTTCTGGGCCGTGGGGCGCGAGGGCGAAGTCGTGCAGGAACTGGTGCGCGATTTCGAGCGCGAGAATCCCGGAGTGGTCGTGCGCGTGCAGCAGATTCCCTGGACCGCCGCGCACGAGAAGCTGCTCACCGCGCACGTCGGCGATGCAACGCCGGACATCGCGCAGCTCGGGAATACATGGATTGCCGAGTTCGACGCGCTGGGCGCGCTGGAGCCGCTGGATTCGTGGGCCGCGACGTCGCGCGTCGTCAGCGCCGCCGGATACTTCCCCGG
>JANNOC010000679.1:0-1965 GCA_031398865.1 Gemmatimonadota bacterium
TGGTCGTCTTTCCCGAGCCCGTCGGGCCGGTGACGAGCACCAGGCCGTAAGGGTTGGAGATTGCGTCCATCAGCTCGCGCTCGGCGCGCGGCTCGATGCCGAACTTCTCGAGATCGAAGGTGAGGTTGCCCTTGTCGAGAATTCGCAGCACCACTTTCTCGCCGAACAGCGTCGGCAGGGTGGAGACGCGATAGTCGATCACCTTCTTGCCGATCTTCAGCTTGATGCGGCCGTCCTGCGGCACGCGGCGCTCGGCGATGTTGAGCGACGCCATGATCTTGAAGCGCGAGATCAGCGCGGCGCGCAGCTTGAGCGGCGGCTTCATGACTTCGCTCAGCGCGCCGTCAATGCGGTAGCGGACGCGCAGCTCGTGCTCGAAGCATTCGAAGTGGATGTCGGAGGCGCCGCGCTTCACCGCGTCGGTGAGAATGGCGTTAATGAGCTTGACGACGGGGGCATCGTCCACGGCGGCGGCCAGCGCCGCGGCGGACATGTCGTCGTCCTTCTCCTCCACCACCTCCACGTCGCCTTCGGCGGTGTCGGCCATGTCCTGGAGCAGCGACGCCATCTGCATGTCGCTGGACTCGTAGTACTTCTCGACCGCGTTGCGGAGCGTGAACTCTCCCGCAATGACGGGAAAGATGTCGTACCGCGTGATGAACTTGAGATCGTCAATGATCCCGAGGTTGGTCGGGTCAGCCATCGCGACCGTGAGCGTGCGTCCATCGCGCTTGAGCGGAAGCACGAGATGCTTGATCGCGAGCTCGCCGGGGATCAGCTTCGCGACGCGGGGGTCCACCTCGAACTTGGTGAGGTCCACTGCCGGCATGCGATACTGCCGCGCGAGCGCCTTGGTGACATCGGTCTCCTGGACGAAGCCGAGCTTAACCAGGTTGTACCCCACCCGGGTGCCACTCTGCTGCTGCTCCTGCAGCGCCTTTGCGAGCTGTTCCTTGGTGATCAGTCCTTCGCGGAGAAGGAGATCGCCCAGGCGTTCGCTACTCGCGGCGGGTGCGGCCATGATGGCTCAGGCGGGGAGACACGAAGGAAGGGGCAAACGGCTCGCGCCGCCGTGCCCGGCCGGTCAAGGTGAAACGGGGTTTCGGTGGTGTCAAGGAACCTTGGAGACCGGGAGCGGGACGCCGGGAAAACGACGGCCCATCACGGCATTGTGAGGACGCGGCGCACCGGAGAACGTCACCTTTGTTTCCAGCCGTCGGAGGAGTGCCGGACCCACCCCTTTCACGCGGCTGAGCTCGTCGAAAGAACCGAACGGTCCCAGCGAATCGCGGTCGGCGACAATCCTCGACGCGAGAACCGGTCCAATGCCGGGAAGCGCCTCGATCTGCGCGACGCCGGCAACGTCGAGGTCAACCGAGCGGGAATTCCCGTCGCGCGCCGCAGCCGCGAGGGCGCGCGCTCCGCCACGCGGCCGTCGCTTTCCGGAGCGCGCTGAGCGCGTGGTTGCGTTCCGGGCCGAATCCACGGCGGCGATGTGCGCATCCAGCTCGGCTCGCGCGGACTCGGACACCGGAACGCGATCCCGGCGCGAGCTCACGACGCGGGTCGCTGTCCCGAGTGCGAGCAGGGTTGCAAGAAAGAGGAGCGCCGTGCGCTCGGGCGGCGTCATGGCCATGGCGCTGACCGATGAATGTGCGGCCGATGGTCGCCGTTCGGGGCACCGCCCTATTGCGAAGCGGACCGTACCCACGTGGGCTGAGTCCAGGCGTGCCGACCGTTCGAGTCTCTCACCCGTGCTCGCACATAGCCCTCGTCGCCACGAATCACGTAGCGCGCCGCCGGGCCGGCCACGTCGGCCAACACCCGTCCACCTCGCCCAATGAATTGCGTGCGAAAGCGCCGATCATCGGATGCATTCGATGTGGCCATCCGTAGTCGCACCTCCCGGGACGTCACGGCATAGTCGTCGAGCAGAACGCCCGTGCTCGAGTAGAAGTTGCCGGC
>JANNOC010000699.1:0-4975 GCA_031398865.1 Gemmatimonadota bacterium
CCAGATCGCGGGGCGCCCATGCTCCACCCGTGGAAGGACCTCGCGGCGGGCCGCAGGCCCCCCGAGGTGGTCACCGCGGTCATCGAGATCCCGCAGGGCGCGCGCAACAAGTACGAGCTCGACAAGGAGTCGGGGCTCTTCCGCCTCGACCGCGTGCTCTACTCGGCCGTGCACTATCCCGGCGACTACGGCCTGATCCCGCGCACGCTGCACGAGGACAACGACCCGCTCGACGTGCTCGTGATGATCAAGGAACCGACGTTCACGGGATGCCTGATCGACGTGCGCCCGGTGGGTGTGCTCAAGATGCTCGACAAGGGCGAGCCGGACGACAAGATCCTCGCCGTTCCCTGCCACGACCCGCTGCAGGGGGAGTTCTTCGACATCGCCGACATCCCACAGCACTATCTCAAGGAAGTCGAGCACTTCTTCCACATCTACAAGGATCTCGAGGGCCGGCGCGTCGAGATCATCGGATGGGAGAAGAGCGAGGTAGCGTTTCAGGTGATCATGGAGTCCATCGACCGGTACCGCGACAAGTATCTGCGTGTCGGTCCCTAGTCGGCTCTGACGCCGGCGCCGCGGTGCTCCGCGCGCGGCTGCGAACCTTCCTCACCGACCGAAGCGCGCCACGTCGGAGTGCTGCTCGTCGCGCCGGACGACAACGGTGCCGGCAAGCTTGTCGTGGAATCCTTGCTTCCTCCGGTCGAACGCGACCCAGATGAGTCCAAGAAACAGAGGAAGGATCGAGAGGTAGTACGCGAAATAGCGTCCGATGAACTGACCGGTCGTTGGGCGCCCTCCCGTGGCGGCATCCACGATTCGCGTCTTTACCGCCATCTTCCCGGGCGTCGCCTGCTTGTACATCCAGAAGACAATCACCGCGATGGCGGGGAGCACCCATGTGAGCAGAAAGTCCAAGGGCCCCTCAACCCATTTGTCGCTGTCGAGGTACGCGCGCCCGTAGACGGTCAGCAGGATCGGCACCGTGATGATCAGCAGCAGCGCCGTGTCAATCAACGCCGCCACGACGCGAATCCAGAAGCCCGCATACCGCTCGACGGCGGCTGCCTCCCCAGTGTCAGGCGTCGTCATGTCACAGTCCGTGCACGCGCGGCGCGCCCTCGGCCGCCGGTTGCACGGCGCCGTGGTCTATGGGTTCCGGCTCGCGCGGCAGGAAGAGTTGATCGTACAGCAGCGCGCCGGCGACCGCGCCGAGGATGGGCCCAGTCCAGAAGACCCACTGCCCTTCGAAGATGCCGCTCGCGACAGCGGGTCCGAATGATCGGGCGGGGTTCATCGACGCGCCCGTCAGCGGACCGATCATCAATGTGTTGGCCGTCACCGTAAGGCCGATCGCGAAGCCGCCCACTTTGGGGGCGCGTGGATCCACTGCCGTGCCAAACACCGCGATCATCAGGAGAAACGTCGCGATCGCTTCGAGGGCGAGCGCCTGGCCGCCGGTGATGTCGAGTGAAATGGATTGCCCGCCGCCGCGCGTCGCCGTGAAGAGCACGTCGGGGAACGTCGCGCGCAGCGCGTACGCCGCGAGCATCGCGCCCAGCAGCTGCGCAAGGATGTACAGACCGGCCATGATCGGCTCGATGCGGCGCGTGGCCAGAAATCCGAGCGTGACCGCGGGGTTGAAGTGACCCGAGATGCGCATCATCGCGGTCACCATGACGGACAGGATCAGGCCATGTGCGAGCGCGACCGGGACGAGCCCCGATGCGTCCCCGGTCGCGCGCGCCATCATGATGGCGCCGCCTCCAACGAAGACCAGCGCGAATATCCCGATAAACTCCGCGGCGAAATGCCGGAGTGCGTCTCGCATGTCGTGCTCCGTCAGGGTGAGATTGCTGTGGCGAAGGTAGCGGCGCCGGGGCTCGAAGGCGAGCCTTGCTCGAAGGCCGTGAGGCAATCAGCCCGCGCGGCGCAGCACCAGCGACGCATTGATGCCGCCGAAGCCGAAGGAATTGCTCAGCACGTGCGCGACACGCGCCGCGCGCCCCGTGCCCGGGATGTAGTCCAGATCGCACGTGCTGTCCGGGGTGGCGAGATTCACCGTGGGCGGAAGCCATTCGTGCACCAGACTCAGCGCGCAGATCGCGGTCTCGATCGCGCCGCTCGCGCCCAGGGCGTGCCCGTAGTAGCCCTTCGTGCTGCTCACCGGCAGCCGATAGGCGCCCTCGCCGAACACCTGCTTGATCGCGGACGTCTCCGTGGGATCGTTGAGCGGCGTGGAGCTGCCGTGCGCGTTGACGTATCCGATTTCACTCGGCACCACCGCCGCGTCATCCAGCGCGCGGCGAATGCAGCGCGCGGCCTGCGAGCCGTCTGGCAGCGGCGCGGTCATGTGATACGCGTCGTTGGTCGTGCCATACCCGAGAATCTCGGCGTAAATGCGCGCGCCGCGCGCGACGGCGTGGCCGTGCTCCTCGAGCACCAGCACCGCGGCGCCTTCGCCCATGACAAAGCCGTCGCGGTCGCGATCGAAGGGTCGCGAGGACGACAGCGGATCGTCGTTGCGGGTGGACATGGCGCGGATCAGTGCAAAGGCGCCGAAGCACAGCGGCGCGAGCGGCGCTTCCGCACCGCCGGCGACCATGATATCGGCATAGTCATCGCGGATCTGCCGGAACGCGTCGCCAATCGCGATGGTGCCCGACGCGCAGCTCATCGCGTTCGTGGAATTCGGCCCGTGCATCCCCAGCTCGATGGCGATGTTACAACTGGACGCACCGCCGAACACCGCCAGTGCGAGCGTGGCGTCCACCGCTTTGAGCCCGTCCTTGAGGAACACCCCCAACTGCTCTTCGGCGTAGCCGACGCCGCCGAGCGCGGTGCCCATCATCGCGCCGACGCGGTCGCGATCCTCACGCGCGAGATCCAGCTCGGCGTCCTCGACTGCGAGCTTCGCGGCCACGACGGAGAACTGCCCGAAGCGATCCAGCCGCTTGGCGCGCTTGCGCTCGATGTGATCGGTGGGGACGAAGTCGTCCACCTGGGCCGCATTGTGACTGCGAAAGATGCTGGGATCGAAGCGCGTCAACGAGCGCACCGCGGACCGCTGCGCGCGCAGCCCCTCGTACAGTCCGGCGCTCGTCACGCCGATGGGGGTGATCGCTCCGATGCCTGTGATAACGACTCGACGACGCATGCACGCTCAGGAGTTGGAAGGCGGTGAGACGTCACGCTCCGCAACGGCCGCCAGACCGGCGAGCGTGCGCGAGGCGATGCCGTGTACGAAGACGGGACCGATGACGATGCTGGCGGCGAACTCGCCGATGAGCGGCCAGCGTGGCCCGTCCCAAACGTGAAGAATCCGCACCAGCGTCGCGTCGTTCCCCCCGGCGGGCGTGAACGTCCATTCGACGTCCATTCCCCGCGTAATACCCCCGCTGTGGCGGAATCGCACCGCCGGCCTCGCCGAGTCCACACTCATCTCGCTCAGCCACCACGTCGGCCAGCCGAGTGGACCAAAGGGCCGGTACGCGGACATCTCGACGATCCCGCCGCCGTCGGGCGCGCGCTCGCGCATGCGCACGTA
This sequence comes from Gemmatimonadota bacterium, assembly GCA_031398865.1. Classification (GTDB taxonomy): domain Bacteria; phylum Gemmatimonadota; class Gemmatimonadetes; order Gemmatimonadales; family Gemmatimonadaceae; genus JANNOC01. The sequence continues at coordinate 3,551 of JANNOC010000699.1, forward strand.
GCGATAGTGCGTGAGGTACGCCGGCCAGTGCTCGACCCGGCGCGCGATGTCGAAGACGCGCTGCGGCGGCGCGCGCACGATGCGCTCGTCCACCGTGCGCATCGCCCCGCTCGCAGGCATGGGGCCCAGCGCGAACGGCGTGATGGTACGCTCGCCCGGTGTCATGCGGCGCCCCCAAATGGAGAGCGGGGACTGGGAATCTGAAACTGGGGACTGGAGACTGACGTCGAGGCGAACGCAGAGCGGGAGGTGGGCTCGCGGCGCTCCGCTGACGTGCGCACTGCGTGATGCGAGGGCGCCCAGCTCGCGGTGACGCGAAAGCCCAGATGCCGGCGAAGGGTTGCGCGGACTCCCACCGCGTCAAGCACGGCCTCCGACAACTCGTGCGTCGTAAAGCCACGCATCACCGAGACCACACCATCGTGCCGGCTGATCGGATGAAATCCCAGGGGAAAAGCCGCGACCCAGAATCCCGCCGCCGCGATGCGGCTGCGCCGCAGATCGCTCACAATGACGCAAACGCGCGCGACACGATCCAGCTCGCGCAGCAGCTCGCGCAGCCCGGCACCGGTGAAATGATGCGCGAGCTGCGAACAGATCACGACATCCACACTTGCGTCGCCTAACGGCAGCGCCACGGCGTCGCCGCGCACGGTGTGCGTCGCGCGGCGCAACGCCGGCGCGGTTTCGACCGCGGCAGCGAGGTCCAGGCCGATGGTCGTCACCGCCACACCGCGCCCGGCGGCGAAGCGCCCCGCCGCCTCGGCGATATCGCCCGCGCCGCTCCCCACGTCCAGGAGCATGGCGCGCGGGGCGAGCGCGTCGAGCACCGGCTCGAGCTCGCGCAGAACCGCGCGTGTGCCACCGAACAGCGCATTCGCGAGCGTGATATCCTGGATCGAACGCGCGAACGTGCGCGCGTCTACCGCGGGGTCGTCGATATATTCGACGCCGCGCTGCCGTGGCGGCCCCAGCCAGCGGTCAAGCATCACCGCTCCAGCGTCGCGTAGCCGCCGCGATAGTACAGCAGCGGGCGCTCGGCGCGCGCATGCGCGGACTCGACTTCTCCGATGAAGATTTCGTGGTCACCGCCGTCGTGCGTGCCCACGAGCCGGCATTCCAGCCATGCCAGCACGTCGTCAATCAGCGCCGTGCCGAACGTGCCGCGTGAATAGCCGATGCCGTGGAAGCGGTTGGCGTCGTCGAGCTCGGCGAAGCGGCGCGAAATCGCTTCCTGATTTGCGGTGAGGATGTTCACCGCGAAGTACGACGCCTGCCGCAGCACGGGCAGGATGGACGAGTCGCGAGCAATACACACGAGCACCAGCGGGGGGTGGAGACTGAGCGAGCAGAACGCGCTCACCGTCATCCCGTGAGCGGTGCCCCCCGCGTCGGTGGCCGTGACGATGGTGACGCCGGATGTGA
>JANNOC010000726.1:0-7020 GCA_031398865.1 Gemmatimonadota bacterium
CGCTTCGGCTTCATAGGTGATGAGCACACGGTGAAGCTGCACGTCGGGTATCCGACGCGAGACGAAGAGAAGGAGATCATGCGGCGCATGGCGGGCGGCGAGCCGATTCCCGTGCAGCACGCCGCGACGCCGGAAGCGATCATGGCGGCTCGCCATCGCATCTCGGAGCTGTACCTGGACGAACGCATCGTGGACTACATCGTGGACATCGTGCATGCCACTCGCACGCCCGCCGACGCAGGGCTCAAGGAGCTGGCGCCGCTCATCGAGTTCGGCGCGAGTCCCCGCGCCACGATCGCGCTCGCGCAGGCGTCACGGGCCCACGCCTTTCTGCGCGGCCGCACGTTCGTCACGCCTGACGACGTGAAGGCCATCGCGCCCGACGTGCTGCGTCACCGTGTGCTCATCACCTATGAAGCCGAAGCGGAAGAGGTGACCAGCGACATCATCGTCAGTCGGGTGCTCGCCGCCATCGAGAGTCCGTGAGCACGAGCGTCCGGGCGGCCCGCGCCGATGCCGGCGCCGCACGCGCGTCGACCGAACGCGAGCGCCTGCGCGAGGGGCCCGTCGGGATTCCGCCGGAGATCATGCGGCAGGTGAAGCTCATCGAACTGCGCACGCGTGGTCTCGTGAACTCGGTCTTCACCGGCGAGTATCGCTCCGTCTTCAAGGGGCAGGGAATGGAATTCGCCGAGGTGCGGGAGTATCAGCCCGGCGACGAAGTGCGCTCCATCGACTGGAACGTGACGGCGCGGATGCGCCGCCCTTTCGTGAAGCGATATGTCGAGGAGCGCGAGCTCACGGTGATGCTGGCGGTGGATCTCTCGGGCTCGGAGCGCTATGGGACGGTCCGGCGCTTCAAGAGCGAAATGGCGACCGAGCTCGGCGCCGTCCTCGCGATGTCCGCCGTGCGCAACAACGACCGCGTCGGCATTCTGCTCTTCACCGACCGGGTCGAACACGTGGTACCGCCGCGCAAGGGACGCCGGCACGTGCTCCGCGTGATTCGCGATCTCCTCGTGCACGAGCCCGCGGGGCGCGGCACCGACATGGTCGGCGCCATCGACTACCTCGCGAAGATGCTGCGGCACCACACCATCATCTTCATTATCTCCGACTTTCTCGATGCCACCATCGAGCGGTCCCTCAAGGTGCTGGCCAAACAGCACGACGTCATCGCGATTCGGGTCGAGGATCCCAGCGAGCAGGTGCTTCCCGATCTCGGCCTCGCCCGCTTCGTCGATCCGGAGAGCGGCGAGAGCGTGCATGTGAACACCAGCGACCCCGCGGTGCGCGCGGCGTTCGGGAAGGCCGTTGCCGCGGAGCAGGACACCCGACAGCATCTGCTGCGCCGGCTGGCGATCGACGAAGTACCGGTGCGAACGGACACCGGATTCATCGAGCCGTTGCTGAAGTTTTTTCGTGCACGCGAATCACGCATCCGTCGGCGATGATTGCGCTCGCACTCGCGTTGGTGCTGCAGGGCGGCGGATCGGCGGATCCGCTGCCGGTGCGCATGGGCGTTTCCATCCAGCCCGAAACGGTGTTTGTCGGCGACCCGTTCCTGGTCCGTTTGCGGGTGCAGGCCCCGGCGGGCGCCACCATTGCCTTTCCGGCGGGACCGGATTCGCTTGGTGCGATCGAAGCGCTCGACCCCATGCGAGTCGAGGCGATCGCGGTCAGCGGGTCATCCGACCGGACCGCCGTCTACCGACTGGTGGCGTGGGATATCGGCGAGCAACCCCTGCGTCTTGGCGACGTCACGGTGCGACTCGGTGATCGCACCCGTGTCGTGTCCGCGGGCACGACGCCGATCGTTGTCGGCAGCGTGCTGCCGGCCGATTCTGCGCTACGCGTTCCCAAGCCGCCGCGGGAGCTCTTCGTCGCCGCCCCACCTTGGTGGCGGCGGTGGCTGCCGCTCCTCGCGGCGCTGCTGGTTGCTCTGCTGATCGGCTGGTTGTGGTGGCGCCGGCGACGCCGAGGCCCCAACGCGGCTGTGACGGTGGATCCGTTTGCGCTCGCAGAGCGCGAGTTCGCGCGCGTTGAATCGCTCGGGCTGGTCGAGGCGGGGGAGCGCGGTCGCTTCGTCGCCCTCATGGTCGAGGTGATGCGCGACTTCCTGGCGGCGCGCGTCGCCGGCGCGCACCCCTCGCTGACGAGCAGCGAGCTGGTGCGCGCGCTGGGCCGCGAGCCGCGGGTGCCGCTCGACCGCCTCGCAGTGGTGCTGCACGAGAGTGACCTGATCAAGTTTGCGCGTCGGCCGGTCAGCGTGGAGCGTGCGCGCGAGTTGGCCCGCGATGCGCGCGCGATCGTACGCGAAATCGATGCAGCGCGCACGGCCGCTCCCGCGGAGCGTGCCGCATGATTCGCCTTGGCACCCTGGAGATCGCATGGGCGTGGGCGCTCCTTGCACTGGTGGTGCTCCCGCTCTGGTGGGCATGGCGACGCCGGCACCGGCCGCCGGCGATCGTGTATTCGCGCGTTGCGGTGCTCGCGCGCGGCCCGCGCGCTGGTCGCGGCGTCGCCCGGGCGCTCATCACGCTGCGCGCGCTGCTCATCACCGCGCTCGTCGTCGCGCTGGCCCGTCCGCGGCTGGCGGGACGCGCGGAGACGGTGACGAGCGAGGGCATCGACATCATGATCGCGTTCGATATTTCCAGTTCGATGCTGGCAGAGGATTTCCAGCCGCGCAATCGGCTGGAAGTGGCGCGCGAAAAAGTGAAGCAGTTCGTTGCCCTCCGCTCGTCTGACCGCATCGGCGTCGTCGCGTTCTCCGGCGAAGCGCTCACGCAGGTTCCGCTGACCGTGGACTATCCGGTGGTCCAGGCCGCGATCGACAATCTGCAGCCCGGGCAACTGGAAGATGGCACCGCGATCGGCACCGCCATCGCGACCGCTGCGAATCGTTTGCGTGAGGCCGGCAAGTCGCGCGTGCTGCTCCTGCTGACCGACGGCGTGAACAATCGCGGCTCGATTGATCCGCGCACGGCCGCGCAGGCGGCGGGCGCGGTGGGCGTCAAGATCTACGCGATCGGGGTCGGCTCCGAGGGGATGGCGCCCGTGCCCGTGGGACGGGGAGTCTTCGGCCTTCGCTACGAGAATCGGCCCGTCGAAATAGACGATGCGTTGCTCACGGAGATCGCCGAACGGACCGGCGGCCGGTATTTCCGCGCGCGCGACGCGGCCGCGCTCGAGCGCATCACCGAGCAGATCGACCGTCTGGAGCGAGTGCCCGTCCGAACACGGACCTACATGCGCTACTCCGAGCTGTATCGCTGGCCGCTCGGCATTGCCATCGCGGCACTCCTCTGCGAGCTGCTCCTGCTTGCCCGGCGAGGGCCGCTGCCATGATGCGGCATATCGACATCCCGTGGCTGCTCGCCCTGGCGGCGCTTCTGCCCCTCGCCACCATCGTCGCCTTCGTGTACTGGTATCGCCGCCGCCGTGCGCGACTGTCGGCGCTCGGTGCGCCCGCGATGGACGAGCGCATTGTCCCGCCCGTGGCGATGCGGCCACCGCGGCTGCGTGGGTTCCTGCTCGCACTGGCCGCGGCCTTCGTCGGCGTGGCGTTTGCCGGTCCGCGGTGGGGCGCCGAGCGCACGGTGGTGCGCAGCGAAGGGATCGACATCGTGTTGGCGCTGGATGCGTCGTTGTCCATGCTCGCGACTGACGAGCGGCCCAACCGGCTGGAGCGCATGAAGCAGGAGGTGCGCCGCTTCCGCGCGAATGCGCAGGGGGACCGTATCGCGCTCGTCGCCTTTGCGGGACGGAGTTACATCCTGACGCCGCTCACGTCGGACAACGGCGCGCTCGATCTGTTTCTGGACAATCTCGATCCCTCTGTCGTGGGGCAGGCGGGCAGTTCGCTGGCCCGAGCCATCCGGCAGGGTACTGACCTTCTCCTCGCGACCAAGACGGGAAGCGATCGCGCGCTCATTCTCATGAGCGACGGCGAAGCGTTTGAGCCGATAGACGATGTGCGGGCGGCGGCGGCACGGGCAGCCGAGAACGGCATCAGCCTCGTCACCGTCGGATACGGGAGCGAGCAAGGCGCGACGCTGCCGGTGCGCCAGGGCAATGTTACCGTGGACAAGCGCGACGAAAACGGGGCCGTGGTCGTCAGCAGGTACCACCCCGAGTTTCTCGAAGCGGCCGCTACGGCGGCGCAGGGTACCTTTATCGCTGCACCAGAAACCGACAAAGCCGGGAAGACTCGTCAGGCGCTGTCCCGCCTGCGGACCCAGGCGCGCGCCGTGGAGACCGGTCGCGGGCAGACCCCGCGCTTCCAGCTCTTTCTCCTTCCCGCGCTCCTGTTGGTGCTCCTGGAAACGCTGCTCGCGGAACGCCATGGCCAGCGCCGCCGCGCCCCCATGGCTGCCGCCACCGCGGCCGCGGCGTCGCTGGTGTTTCTCCTGCTCGCGCCGCGTGCGGCCTACGCGGACCCCGCGGATGACGCGGCCCGCGCCTATCGCGCCGGCCGGTATGCGAGCGCGGCCGCGATCTACAAGGGAATGCTGGATGCCGGGAATCGCGATCCCCGGACGTTGTATAACTACGGCACAGCTCTCCTGGCTGCGGACTCGCTGCGACAGGCCGCAGAAGCGCTCGAACGAGTGGGCCGAACGCGTGACGAGGAGTTGCAGTATCGCGCGCTCTTCAACCTTGGCCTCGCGCACCTGAAGAGTGGTCTCGCGGCACCCGCCGACAGTGGGCAGCCAGCGCTGGATGCCGCGCTCGCGGCATACAAGAAAGTGCTGCTCGCGCGTCCTCGCGATGTCGACGCCAAATGGAACTATGAGCTCGCGCTGCGAAAGAAGCGCGGCGGCGGTGGCGGCGGTGGCGGGGGCGAGGGCGAGTCCCAGTCGCAGACGCCCGATCCGTCACCGCGTCAGCCCGTGTTGCCGCGTCCGAGTGGCGGCCTTGGCCAGCAACGCGCCGAGCAGCTGCTGGACAATGCGGGACGCGAAGAGCGTGAGGTCCAGCGCGACAAGCAGGATCAGAACAGGCCAGAACCGCCGCCGGGCGGAAAGGACTGGTAATGGGCGTGGGGCTGCTGGTGTTTGCGCAAATGGCGATCTCGGTGACCGCGCCCGATACCATGCGAATCCGCGAGCCGGGAATCATCACCGTGCGCGTCGAAGCAGCGGGCACCGAAGCGCCGCGCGTGATTGCGCCGCCGTTCTCGCCATTCCTTGCGGCGCGGCGCAGCGAGACGACGCGCGCTGACGTCCAGGGCGGCCGCGCGTGGTCCACCGCCATCGTTCGCTACGAGCTTCGCGCGACCCGGAGCGGTTCGTTCTCGCTGCGTCCGTTCACGGCCCGGCTTGGCGGGCGCAGCGTTGCCTCATCGCCCACGCACATCGTCGTGAAGCCGACGCCGGTCGACACGTCGATACCCGAGATCGTCGTACGCGCGCCGCTCGCCGCGACGGGTGAAGTGGGTTTCCACGCGCTCGCGCTGCCGGAAACCGTGTACGTCGGACAGCAGGCGACGTATCAGGTGGGCGTCTTTCTCGGCAACGACGTCCGCGTGCGCATGCGCCGGAATCCGGAATTCATTCCGCCGGAGCTGCGCTCGATGCTGGCGTATGACCTGGCGGGAGGGCAGAGCACGTTTCACACGAGGAGCACCGGCGATCAACGCTACGATGTCCACGTCTTTCGGCGCGCGCTCTTCCCCTTGGCGCCGGGACGATTTGTCATGCCGCCCGCGCGGCTCGTGTACTCGGTCCCGCTTGGCGCGAGCTTTTTCAGCCGCGAGGAGTCGCACACCCTGCGCGCGGAGAGCACGGTCGTGGTCGCCATCGAGCCTCCCACTCTCGCGCGCCCCGACGGTTTCGCCGGTGCGGTAGGTGTGCTGTCGGTGTCGTCGCACGTGGATTCGGCGCGCGGACGCGTCGGCGACCCGCTACTCCTCACCGTGCGCGTCACCGGTACCGGCAACGTGAAGCTCTTCCCGCGGCCGCGCGTGGACATTGGGTGGGGAGCCATCGTCCCCTCTGACGAACGCGTTCGCATCGACTCGGGAGCGTTGCTCGTGCGCGGCACGAAGGAGTTCGACTGGATCGTGACGCCACAGCGCGAAGGCCGTGTTGATCTGCCCGACGTGCGCTACTGGTACTTCAACCCGTACACCGAGAAATACGAACTCGCCGTTGCCGCGTCTGATTCGCTGGCGATCGGGCCCGGCGCGCTCGCGTCACGCGACACCGTGGCCGCCGCCGCGCCGCTCGCGATCCGCGGAGCGTTTCGCGGCTCACTCCCGCCGCCGTTGGCGACACGATCCGCGTTCTGGCTCATGCTGCTCCTCGCGCCGCTGCCCGCGCTGGGCGTGGCGGCGGCACGCCTGCCTCGCCGCGTTCGCCGACCGATCTCCGCGGCGAATGCCGTGCGTCGACTCGCGCACTCGCGAGGATCACGCGATGCCGCGGAGATCCGTCGGACGTTGGTGCATGCCCTGGCCGAGCGGCTCGACCTCGGCGTGCACGCGCTGACGCGGCGAGGCGAAGTGGATCACCTGCTGCGCCGGAGCGGGGTGCCGGCGGCGCTCGCGCGCGAGGCAGAAGCGTTTCTCGCGTCGTTAGATGCAGCCCTCTATGCGCGCCGTGCCCCATCCTCCACCGACAGTGGCGAGCGGCGCGCCCCGGGATCCGAGGCCCGGCGCGCGCTCCTCGGCAAGCAGGCCTGTCAGTTGTACGAGGCGATTGACCGCGAGGCCAGAGCTCGACGCGTTGGCGCTGGTACCGGCACCTCGCTGCTGCTCGCGCTGGCATTCACGCTCTCGCTCGGCGGCGCGCTTGCCGCGCTCGTTCAACCTGACGAGTCCGCGCATTTTGCGGCCGGCGTCCAGGCGTACGCTGGCCGCGACTACGCCTCCGCCGCGACGATCTTCGCCGGCGTCGCCACGCGCGTCCCGCGCGCGGCGGACGCATGGGCCAATGCGGGAACGGCGGCGTGGATGATGCGCGAGCCGGCCCACGCCGCTCTAGGCTGGCAGCGCGCCCTTCGGCTGGAGCCATC
>JANNOC010000738.1:0-1772 GCA_031398865.1 Gemmatimonadota bacterium
CGACACACGCGGCGTTGAACACCGCGATGCTACGCAACATGATGGGCGAATATCATCGCGCGTCTCGAGCGAAGCAAGCAACGGTGCCATCACGGTCGGGTGCTAGGCGAGCGGCTCCCGGCCGACCATATTGTACTCCCGATGCAATACAAGTTGATCAGCACCGAGGGCGAACAGTCGTTCGAGCTGCGCGGCAGCGGACCACTCATCGTGGGACGCGCGCTGAACAGCGACATTCCGGTGTTCGATCCAACCATCTCTCGCCGGCACGCGGAAGTGACGATCGATGACGAGGGCATCCAGGTCCGTGACCTCGGCTCCAGCAACGGGACCTTCGTCAACGGATCCGCGGTGGAGACCGGGCGGGCCGCTCCCGGCGATATCATCACGTTCGGCAAGGTGGCCTTCCAGCTGGCGGCCATCGTGCCAAGCGGGGAAACGCTGCGGGTCGCAGCGAGCGAACCCATGGCGGGTCCGACGCGCCCCGCGGGCGGCACGATCGTCCGCCAGCTCCCGGTCCGTGCCTCTCGCGAGGCCTTGGCGGCAGTCCTGCGCGGCAGTGATTCGGTGGCGGAGGCCCCGGTCGCGGACGGCGACGTCGCCGACGCACGGCTGCGCGACGACAAGAGCGCGCGCAAGCTCGCCCTCCTCCTCGAGGTGTCGAAAGGGCTGACGCGCATCGTGGACATCGATTCACTGCTCGAGAAGGTCGTGGACTTCTGCTTCCAGATTCTGGACGTGGATCGCGTGTCCATTCTTCTCACGGACGAGCGCGGGGATCTGCTCCCCAAGATCGGACGCGACAAGCGCGGATCGGCGACCGCGCGTACCGTCCCGCAATCCATCGCGCGCATGGCGGTCCAGGACAAGGTTGCGATCCAGTCCGACAACGCCGGCGAGGACCAACGCTTCAGCGGGCAGTCGGTGCTCATGCAGCGCGTGCGATCGGCGATGTGCGCACCGCTCATCGGCAGTGAAGACCGCGTGTTGGGCGTGCTGTACGTGGACAATCTGACGACCACGCATCGGTTTGCCGAGGACGATCTCGAGTTCCTCATCGCGTTCTCCGGCATCGCTGCCGTCGCGATTGAGAACAGCCAGTTCGCCGAGCGCATCCGGCGCGAGACGCTGGTACGCAGCAACTTCGATCGGTACTTCGCGCCGCAGCTCGCGGCGCGCATCGCCGACTCTCCCGAGGCTGCGCGCCTCGGCGGGGAGAAGCGCCAGGTGGCGGTGCTCTTCAGCGATATTCGCGGATTTACGGCGTTGTCCGAGACCATGAAGCCGGATGACATGGCGAGCCTGCTGAGCGAATACTTCACCGAGATGGTAGAGTGCGTGTTCCGCAATGGCGGCACGCTGGACAAGTTCATCGGGGACGCCGTGATGGCGCAGTGGGGTGCTCCCATCGGCGCGCCGGACGACGCGGACCGCGCGATGCGCGCGGCGCTCGAGATGCTGGAGGAGCTGCGCCAGCTCAACAAGGAGTGGGAGAAGAGTGGCCGCCCTGTCCTGCAGATCGGCATCGGTCTCAGCTTCGGCGAAGCGTTTGCCGGGAATATCGGCTCCGAGCGTCGCCTGGAATTCACTGTCATCGGCGACATTGTGAATACCGCGAGTCGGCTGTGTTCCGCCGCGGAGGGGGGCGAGATCCTCCTGTCCGACGAGATGCGGCGCGCGTTGTCGACGCCGCCGCCGGAGCTCCGCGAAGTGCCACCGATGGAGCTCCGGGGCAAGAGCCAGCTCGTCCCAGTCTTCAGCGTTTCCCGGTG
>JANNOC010000761.1:0-7517 GCA_031398865.1 Gemmatimonadota bacterium
ACCGTGAGCATCGCCGAGGCGCCGACCCTGCGCGCTCGCGGCGGGATTTACCGGGCGCAGACCGTCACGAAGGGAAGTCCCGTTCTGTACGGCTACGAGCGCGCGACGTTTCCCGTGTACTTCAACCAGCAACCGCTCTTCGCGGTCCAGGCCAGGGACACGTCGGGTCGGCTGGACGCGGTGGATCCGGGCATTGTTGCGCAGATGGATCGGCAGCGCGCGCGCGTCCTCTTGCGTCTTCACGAGAAAACTGACTCGCTGCTCGTCTCGGGTCTGCTGGTAAATGGAGGCGAGATGGCGGGGAAGGCGGTCGTCGTGGATGCACCCGTGGGGAAGGGGCGCGTGCTGCTTTTTGGAATCCGTCCCATGTGGCGCTGGGAATCGCAGGGCACTTTCGCGCTGATGATCAACGCGATGGCCAACTGGAATCGACTCGATGTGGGGTCGGAGGGAGCGGCCGCCCCCCCCGCCATCGCGCGGAAGGACGCGCAGTAGCGCGCCTCAGCGCCCTTCCAGCTCTCTCTCGCCCGGGGTGCGCCGGGTGTTGCGTCCTTCGCCGGGATGCGCTTCCGCTTCGCGGAAGCGCTGTGCCTTGAGACGCACGTCGTTCACGAAGCCTTCGAATTCGCGCTCCGACAGCTGTTCGGCGATTCGGGGAACGAGCCCCTTCACGAGTGTGATGCGCTCCGCGATAGTGAGAGCATTCGCGTCCTCGACCAGCTTGCGGATCGCGGGGTGATTCATCCAATCTGTCTCGCGGCTCGTCGTCATGGGCGGCTGTCAGGCGGTAGGCTTCTGGCGATCGGCTGACGACTGTCAGCTCCGAATCAAGTTCACATGCATAAGACTACCGCCTGGGCGGCTCACCGCCAAGCGTCCGCGATCAGCCTCATCCAGTCCCAAAGTCCCCAGTCCCAGCAGAATGTCCCGTCGCGCTCTCGCACTTGTCCTCGTCATCGGCTCGCTGGCGTGCGCGCCGCGCGCGGCTACCCCTGATGTCGTGCCGGCCGTTATCGCGCCGGCGCGTGCGTCGAGTCGCCCGCTCCCACAGGCTGTGTTGCTGCCGCCTTCCTTTCTGCGCGCGGTGGAACGGGGGACGCGCACGCTGACAGGACAGCCAGGCGCGCAGTATTGGCAGCCGTATTCACGCTACCGCCTTACGGCAAAGCTCCTCGTCGAGGAGAAGCGAGTGGAAGGAACCGCGCACGTCATGTACCTGAACCGCTCTCCGGATTCACTCGCCGCGGTGCATCTCGAGCTGACGCAGAACCTGCACGCCCCCGGCGCGCCGCGACAGGAAAGCAGCGAGGTGACAGGCGGGATGGAGCTGCGCCGCGTCACCGCCGGGACGCGCGAGCTGCGCGCCGCGCCGACAGGAGCATCGCGATATCAGGTGGTGGGCACCCGGCTCGACCTGTTCCTGCCGCGCATGCTGGCGGCGGGCGACTCGGTCGCGTTGACGTTCGACTATGCGTTCAGGATTCCGCAGGCCGGGGCGTCGGGACGCATGGGGTGGGACATGACAGACCTCTTCTTCCTGGCGTACTGGTACCCTCACGTGGCCGTGCGCGACGACGTTGTTGGCTGGCAGACGGATGCGTTTCTCGGGACGGCGGAGTTTTATCACGGCTTCGCGAGCTACGACGTCACGCTGGATGTTCCCGAAGGGTGGATCGTTGCGGGCACAGGTGCTCTGCAGAACCCGGCGGACGTGCTGTCCGAACCGGTACTCGCGCGGCTGCGACTCGCGGAGTCCAGCGACACGATCGTGCACGTTGTCACTCCCGCTGACTTCGGCCTCCGGTCGACACGCCAGCGTGCGGGCGGGAACGGCCGGCTGCAATGGCGCTTTCGCGCCGACAGCGTGCGCGATGTCGCGTACAGCATTACGCGGGCGTCAAACTGGGATGCAGTACGCGCCGCGGTCGGCGACAGAGAGGGAGACGGCCGGACCGACTACACCCGTGTGAGCGCGATTTATCGCGAGTCGGCACCGCGATGGGAACATGGGGCGCGATACGGGCAGCATGCGATCACCAGGCTGTCCGAGTATCTCGCCTTTCCGTATCCGTGGCCGCACATGACCGGCGTGGAGGCGCAGCAGATCATCAGCGGCGGGATGGAGTATCCGATGATGACGCTGATCGGGAACTACAGCGCGTCCACCGACACAGGCCTGTACGCGGTGATCGCGCACGAGTTCGCGCACATGTGGGTTCCGATGATCGCGAGCACGGACGAGCGGCGCTACGGCTGGATGGACGAGGGCTTTACGACCTTCAGCGAGAATCAGGTCAAGCGAGTCTTCTATCCCGGCTTCGACACAGACGCACCGGATCGCGAGAACTACACGGCGTTCGCGCGCGCCGGCAACGAAGGCGAGATGATGCGCTGGTCGGACTTCCACTACACGAGTGCCGCGTATGGGATCGCATCCTATGCCAAACCGGCGTCCGTCATGGCGGCGCTGCGCGGTGTTCTGGGAGAGGAGACGTTTCTGCGCGGCTATCGTGATTTCCTGCGCGCATGGGCGTACAAGCATCCGTACCCCTGGGATTTCTTCCACGCGATGGAGCAGGCGGCCGGCCGCGACCTCGACTGGTTCTGGCACAGCTGGTATTTCGAGACGTGGACGATGGATCACGCGGTCGGACGCGTCACGCAGGACGCGTCGGGCGCGCGCATAGAAGTGGAGGATCGCGGGCTCGCGCCCATGCCGGCGCGCCTGACGGTGACGCGCGCGGACGGAAGCGTCGTCATGCTCGAGGTGCCTGTCGAGCGGTGGCTGGAGGGGGCCACGCGCATCACGGTGACCGTGCCGCCGGGCGCCGTCATCGAAAGAGTCGAGATCGACGCGGAGTATGACTTCCCCGACGTGAATCGCGACAACAACTCGTGGCGCCGGAGCTGATAACCCCCTCGGAGCACGCCGGACCGGCGCCGATCGAACGAGCTCTGCGCCCCTTTCAACAGTTCGCCCGGCACGAGTCGGCGAGCGGAATCGTTCTGATGGGCTGCACGGTCATTGCGCTGGCCTGGGCGAATTCGCCCTGGTGGCACAGCTACGAGCAGCTCTGGGCGCTGCCGTTAGGCTTCAGCGCGCCAAGCTACATGCTGAGCGCGCCGTTGCACCAGTGGATCAACGATGGCCTGATGGCCGTGTTTTTCTTTCTGGTGGGTCTGGAGATCAAGCGCGAGATGCTGGTAGGGGAGCTCGCTTCCGTGCGCCTCGCGGCATTGCCCGTGGCGGCGGCGGTGGGCGGGATGATCGTGCCAGCACTACTCTACGTCGCACTGAACGCCGGCGGTCCCGGTGCGCGTGGTTGGGGAATCCCCATGGCGACCGACATCGCCTTCGCGATCGGCGTGCTGTCGCTGCTGGGAACGCGGGTGTCGCCCGCGCTGAAAGTATTCCTCACAGCGCTTGCGATCGTGGACGACATCGGCGCCGTGCTGGTGATTGCGATCTTCTACTCGGCGGGGATCGCGTGGGACGCGCTTGCCGCGGGCGGAGCATTGCTGTTGCTGAGCGTTCTCGCAAACCGGCTGGGCGTCCGCCACCTCGGTGTGTACCTGCTGGTTGGCGTGCTTCTGTGGGGATGCTTTCTGGCGTCGGGGGTGCACGCCACTGTCGCGGGCGTCCTGCTGGCGATGACGATTCCTTCAGACGCAGCCCAGGAGGGGCGGTCGCCGCTGCATCGCCTCGAGCGCGGTCTGCATGTGCCCGTCGCCTTCGTCATCATGCCGCTTTTCGCGCTGTCAAATGCGGGAGTACGCCTCGCGGAATCGCTGCCCTTCGCCGCCGACGGGGCGCTCGTCGCGGGCGGCATCGTGCTCGGCCTCGTACTCGGTAAGCCGTTAGGCATCACGCTCGCATCGTGGCTCGCGGTCCGCGCGGGGGCCGCGTCGTTGCCCGCGGGCGCCGGTTGGGCTGGTGTCCGCGGAGTGAGCTGGCTGGGAGGCATCGGCTTTACGATGTCGTTGTTCATCGCCAACCTGGCTTTTGAAGGTGGCCCGCTGCTGAACGCGGCCAAGCTCGGCATTCTCGCTGCGTCGCTGATTGCCGGGATCGCGGGCTGGCTTCTGCTCCGCCGGCCCGTGCGAGCTGCGTAGACGGGAACCGAGGCGAGTCGCCCTCCGTACTCGGCCTTTGCCCCCCGCCTCGGGGCCGGGATGAGAGCGGGATCTCGCGGTCGGTCAGCCGCGATTCCGTCCCTGGACCCACGAGCTTACAGAAATCTTACCGCCGCCTACTGGTTGGCGGCTCGGGATGGGTCGTCCTTTTCAAGGACCGTTGTCGCGTTTGGCTGAGGCAGGCGTAGATAGGCAACCCTTTCCCGCGCGGCGCTGTCGCATACAGGTGCCGCCGCTGGCACCGAGCGTTCCTCCACCAGAGTTCCGACCATGCATCCAGCTTCGTTCGTTCCTCTGTTGGTGCTGCCGCTCCTGGCGGCGCCGATTCTCGCGCAGACCGCGTCGCCCGCGGCGTCGCCGACCCCCGACTCGGCGCGTATCGGCCAGCCTGGCGTGGCGATCGCGCCGACACTCGAAGCACGCTCCGCCAGCGGGCCGATCAGAATCGATGGCGTTCTGGACGAGGCGGTGTGGGCGACCGCTCCAGCGGCCACGAATTTCGTGCAGCGCCGTCCCAGCGATGGTGCGCCGGCAAGTCAGCGCACCGAAGCGCGCGTGGTGTATGGGGACGACGCGGTCTACATCGGCGTCCGGCTGTTCGACACGCATCCCGATTCGATTGCGTCGCAGCTCGCGCGGCGCGACGCGACGGGGATCTATTCGGACTGGAGCGACGTCCTGATTGACAGCTATCACGACCGCCGCACCGCGTTCCGCTTTTCGGTGAATCCGCATGGCGTGAAGAAGGACGTGCGCCACTACGACGACGACAACGAGGACTTGTCGTGGGACGCCGTGTGGGACGTCGCGACCACGCGGGACGCGCAGGGGTGGATCGCCGAGTACCGGATCCCGTTCTCGCAGTTGCGCTTCAGCGGAGCGAACGCGTCGGGAGAACGGGTCTGGGGGATCAATTTCATCCGCTCGCTCGCGCGGCGCGACGAGCAGTCGTTCTGGTCGCCCACGCCGAACGCCGGCGCGGGATTCGTCTCGCGCTTCGGAGAGCTGCGCGGGCTCAGGAACATCCCCAACCCGAGCCGGCTCGAGGTGCTGCCGTACGTGACGGCACGGCTGGATCGCGCTCCGGGCTCGGGAACCGATCCCTTCTACAAGCGGAACGACGCGGAAGGGTCGTTCGGCGCTGACTTCAAGTATGCGGTGACTCCGGGCCTCGCGCTCAACGGAACCATCAACCCCGACTTCGGTCAGGTGGAAGTGGATCCCGCCGTCGTGAACCTGAGCGCGTTCGAGACGTTCTTCGATGAGCGCCGCCCCTTCTTCGTCGAGGGGCGCGACATCTTCCAGTTCGGGAATGTCCGCGGCTTCAACAATTACGGCTTCACGGAATTCTTTTATTCGCGGCGCGTGGGGCGCTCGCCGTCCCGCTTTCCCAACGAGGACTACGTGGACGCGCCGGAAGCGACGACGATTCTCGGCGCGCTCAAGTTGAGCGGGAAGACGCCGGGTGGCTGGTCGGTGGGCGTCCTCGATGCCGTGACGGCGGAGGAGACGGCTAAGTTCATCACCGCGGGCGACCGGGGCGAGACGCCCGTCGAGCCGCTGACCAACTACTTCGTGGGACGCGGGCGCAAGGATCTCAACAAGGGAATGACCAACGTCGGCGGCATCGCGACCGCGGTGAACCGGCGCCTGGATGGCGACGTCTTCGACGAGATGCTGCGCTCACGCGCGTATCTGACGGGCGTGGACTTCGAGCACAACTGGAAGAATCGCGACTGGACGCTGAGCGGGTTCCTGTCGCGCAGCGACATCTTCGGCAGCGATACTGTGATTGCGCGCGCGCAGCGCTCGAGCGCACGGTACTATCAGCGCCCCGACCAGGATCATCTGGACTACGAGCCGGGGCGCAACTCGCTGAACGGCTATAACGGGATGATCGGCCTCGCCAAGGGCGGCGGGAAGCGCTGGGTCGGGTCCGTCAACTATGCGGATGTGAGTCCCGGATTCGAGACCAACGATATCGGTTTCCAGGGCAGTGCCGACCGCCGCTCCGTCTCGACGCTGGTCCAGTGGCACGTGAACGAGCCGACGGAGCGGTTTCGGTACAAGGGCGCCTACGCGTTCACGAATCACGCGGTGAACTACGGCAACGATAGAGTCTTCGAGCAATACTCACTCGGCTGGTTTTCCCAGTTGAAGAACTTCTGGTCGGTCAGCGGACAGGCTGCCGTCAACCCGCGCTTTTTCAATGACCGCATGACGCGCGGCGGCCCGATAGCGGAGGTGCCGGCGCAGTGGCGCGCCAACCTCAACGTGCGCAGCGACTCGCGCAAGCCGATCACCGTCGGCTCGAACGTCGGCACTCGTAGCGACGAGTCAGGCGGGTACAGTCGCAACATCAGTCTCAACATGTCGATGCGACCGACGACGTTTCTCTCCGTGTCATTCAATCCCTTCTTCGCCAAGCAGCGCGACACCCGCCAGTTCGTGCGCTCGGTGCGCGACACGCTGGGCGACCCGGCGGTGCTGCGCACTTTCGGGCGGCGCTACGTGTTCGCGTCCATCGACGAGATTGACCTCGCGCTCAACACGCGCGTCAACTGGACGTTCACGCCGAACCTGACCCTGGAGATGTTTCTGCAGCCGTTCATCGTCGCGGGGGACTATCACGGGTTCAAGGAGTTCAGCACGCCGCGGAAGTTCGCGTTCGACGAATACGGCAAGGAGATGGGCACGATCACCAAGGACGGTTCGACGTACACCGTGAACCCGCCCGGCTACGAGAACGCCAACGGCCCCGGGAACGACGGCAACGACTTCACGTTCGGCGATCCGGATTTCACGCTGCGCTCGCTCCGCGGCAACGCCGTCGTGCGCTGGGAGTACCGCCCGGGCTCGACGATCTTCCTGGTCTGGCAGCATCTCAAGAGCCCGGACCGCGAAGAAGATCTCGGGCGCTTCAACGCGGCGGATGACGTCGCGGCACTGCTGCACGGCGCGGCGCGGGACGTGTTCGCGGTGAAGGCAACGTTCTGGTTCTCGCGGTAGGTTCGCGCGGGGGACGAGGGTAACAGCGCGGGCTGCGAGCGATCGCGGCCCGTGCTGCCTAACGGGGTCCGGCCGAATCGCGCGTCGAGTGTGCCGTCGTCGGCGTCTTCCGGAGATCGTGGGAAGCGATGCCGGAGCCCTCCCCTTCAGCGGACGGTGCGGTTAATTTCCGTGACTCTCGCCGATCGTCGGGCGGGTGCGCGGCAGGGTAGCTCAGCTGGTTAGAGCACGGCACTCATAATGCCGGGGTCGCGGGTTCGCTCCCGAACCCCGGGTCGTGGCGCTCGAGCTGGAGCCCGCGGGCACCACGCGCGTGGCGATTGGCAAGCACGAAGAGGAGACCCAGCACTTTCTCGTCAAGCCGCACCTGGGCG
>JANNOC010000020.1:0-11041 GCA_031398865.1 Gemmatimonadota bacterium
CCTGGATCTCTTCGTGCTCGCCGGACTTCCTGGTGTGACGATCCGTCCGCCGTGGGTGCTCGGCGCGGACGGCGCTGGTGTCGTCGAGTCGGCGGGACCAGAGGTGCGCGGCGTCCGCGCCGGCGACCGCGTCATCATTAATCCGGGCATCAGCGACCGGGTGTGCGAGTACTGCCGCGCCGGCGAGCACTCGCTGTGCGTTCGCTTCGGAATTCTCGGCGAGCATCATCCGGGGACCCTCGCGGAGTACGTCGTCGTGCCGGCGGCCAATGTGCGTGCGATGCCCGGGTCCCTCCCGATGGAACAGGCCGCCGCGTTTACGCTCGTGACGCTGACCGCGTGGCGCATGGTCGTGACGCGTGCGGCGGTACAGGAGGGCGAGCATGTGCTGATCTGGGGGATCGGGGGCGGTGTCGCACTCGCGGCGATGCTGATCGCGGTGCAGCGCGGGGCGCACGTGTGGGTCACGTCGGGGAGCGATGAAAAGCTCGCGCGCGCGCGCTCTCTCGGCGCGCACGAGACGATCAATCACGCGCGTGAGGACGTGGCGAAAGAGCTGCGCGCGCGCACCGGGAAGCGCGGCGCGGACATCGTGATCGACAGCGTCGGCCAGGCGACATGGGCGCGCTCGCTCGCCGCGCTGGGACGCCGCGGACGACTCGTCACCTGCGGCGCGACGTCGGGCCCCCTCGTCGAAACCGATGTCCGGCGGCTCTTCTGGAATCAGTGGTCGCTGCTGGGTTCCACCATGGGAAACGACGCCGAGTTCGGTGCGATCGCGGCGGAGCTGGTGGCTGGCCGGCTGCTGCCGCCCGTGGACTCCGTCTTTCCCCTCGAGCGTGGCGGGGAGGCCTTCGAGCGCTTGGCGTCGGGGGAACAGTTCGGGAAGATCGTGGTGCGTATAGCGGAGTGAGGGGTTTCGCGTGCCCCGCCGCGAATCCGCAGGTAGATTTCCATGGCCGAAATCCGCTCCCCGTTCCCCGCCCGCTCCCCGCACCGATGACCGAGCGCGCGCAATACTTGGCCGAGGAACTCAGGATCATCCGTGAGACCTACGCCGGCGGTGCGCTACCGCCATGCCCGCGATGCACGACGACCATGACTGTTCGCCCCATCGGCGGCGGCTCGTTCGGACTTGGCTACGCGCGTCGACGCGAATGGCTCATCTGTCCGACCTGTCGCCGCAGCGCAATCTTCGACGCCAAGCGCGGCACGCGCACCTGACTCTCACCACCGCGCAAACGGGAGACGGATCGTGGACTTCACCGATCGAATGCACGTGAGCTTCGAGCAGTTCTGGGCCTTCGTGCCGGCGCTGATCGGCGCGCTGGTGATTCTCTTCGCGGGCTACCTGCTGGCGAAGCTGATCGAGCGCGGGGCGGACAAGGTGCTGCGACGCCTGCGCCTCAATCAGATGCTCGAGCGCGGCGGCGTCATGGAAGCCATGGAGCGCTCGGGCTCGCACCTCAATCCCACCCGCGTCATCGCCAACCTGCTCTTCTGGCTGGTGATGTTCGCCGTGCTCCTGCTCGCCGCTAACGCGCTCGGCCTGGAATCGCTGGGCAATGTGTTCTCGGAGCTGGTGAGCTATATCCCCAGCGTCATCGCGGCCGTCGTGATCATCATCATCGGTCTGGTGCTGGGGAGCTTCGTCGGTGGCCTGATCATGGCGTCCGCTGGCGGCCTTCACGGCGGGCCGACACTGGCGCGCGTCGGACGCGCCGGCGTCATCGTGCTCGCGGTGTTCATGGCACTGCAGGAGCTCGGCATCGCGACCGAGATCGTGACGACGGCATTCGCCATCATGTTCGGCGCGATCGCGCTGGCGCTGGCGCTCGCCTTCGGACTCGGCAGCCGCGAACTCGCGGGGGAGATCACGCGCGAGTGGTACGAGCGGTATCGCGGGGAGCGCGACGCGATCGTACGCGAACAGGCGGAGCAGGACGCAGAGGCGGAGCGGGAAGCAAACACGTAACCGCTCGCTCCTTCTCAAGAGGCATCGTAACCCTTTGTCCCGCGCCAGTTTATGCCGCACCACCGGAGTTGATTTGCGCGGCCCATTCGGGTATATTTCGCAGTCTGTCCGTCCCACCGATCTTCCCCCCGCCGCAGGATCATGACCGCACCGAACAATCGCGAACGCATTCTCCCGCGTCTCATCGACGAGGAGATCAAAGAGTCGTTCATCAACTACTCGATGAGCGTCATCGTATCGCGCGCGCTGCCGGATGTGCGCGACGGTCTCAAGCCGGTGCACCGCCGGGTGCTGTACGCGATGAACGAGTTGGGCCTCGTTCCCGGGCGGCCCTACAAGAAATCCGCGACCGTCGTCGGCGATGTGCTCGGCAAGTACCACCCGCATGGCGATGCGTCGGTGTACGACGCTCTCGTGCGCATGGTGCAGGACTTCTCGCTGCGGTATCCGCTCGTGGACGGTCAGGGGAACTTCGGCTCGGTGGACGGCGATCCCGCGGCCGCCTACCGCTACACCGAAGCGCGCCTCACACGCGTCGCGACGGAGATGCTCGCCGACATCGACAGGAACACTGTCGATTTCCAGCCCAACTTCGACGACCGGCTGCAGGAGCCCAAGGTACTGCCGTCGGGCATCCCGAATCTGCTGGTCAACGGCAGCTCGGGGATCGCCGTGGGGATGGCAACAAACATCCCGCCGCACAATCTCCGTGAGATCATCGCCGCCGTGGTGGCGCTGATCGACAATCCCGAGACGACGGTGGCCGAGCTGCGCAAGCTGGTGAAGGGCCCGGACTTTCCGACGGGCGGCTTCATTTACGGGCGCGCGGGGATCAAGGATTACCAGGAAACGGGCCGTGGCCGCATCGTCATGCGCGCCCGCGCCGTCGTCGAGGAAAAAGAATCCTCCAACAAGTCGCAGATCGTCATTACCGAGCTGCCGTATCAGGTAAACAAGGCGCGTCTCGTCGAGCAGATCGCCAACCTGGTTCGCGACAAGAAACTGGAGGGCATCTCCGACCTGCGCGACGAGTCCGATCGCGACGGCATGCGCGTCGTCATCGAGCTCAAGCGAGATTCGATTCCGCGGGTGGTGCTCAACCAGCTGTACAAGCACACCACCATGCAGTCGACCTTCGGCGTCATCATGCTGGCGCTGGTGCCGGACCCGCAGACGCAGCGGCTCGTCCCGAAGGTCATGGCCATGCGCGAGGTGCTGGAGCACTACGTCGCGCACCGGCATCAGGTCATTGTGCGCCGCACGCAGTACGACCTCGACAAGGCGCTCGAGCGCGAGCACATCCTCGAAGGGCTGAAGATCGCGGTCGACAACATCGACGCGGTCATCAAGGTCATTCGCGGCGCGGCAGACACGCCCAGTGCGAGCGCGCAGCTGCAGAAGCGCTTCAAGCTGTCCGAGCGGCAGGCGGAAGCGATTCTCAACATGCGCCTCGCGAAGCTCACGGGCCTCGAGATCGAGAAGCTCGAAGAGGAGCTCGGGGAAGTGCGCGCGCTGGTCAAGGATCTGCGCACGCTGCTCGAGTCCAAGCCGAAGCGCATGAAGCTGATGAAGGACGAGCTGCTGGCCATGCAGGAGCGCTACGGCGACGTGCGCCGCAGCGAGATCACCAGCGACGAAGGCGAGTTCCGGATCGAGGATCTGATCGCCGAAGAAGACATGGTCGTGACGATCTCGCACACGGGTTACATCAAGCGCACGTCCGTCTCCACCTACCGCAAGCAGCGTCGCGGCGGACGCGGACTCTCCGGGCAGGACCTCAAGGAAACGGACTTCATCGAGCATCTCTTCATCGCCTCGACGCACGACTACATCCTGTTCTTCACGGATGACGGCCGCTGCTTCTGGCTCAAGGTGCACGAGGTGCCGCAGGCGGGACGCGCGACAAAGGGCAAGCCGGTGGTGAACCTCATCAACGTCACCCCCGACACGAAAGTCTCGGCGATGGTCCCCGTGCGCGAGTTCCGCGACGACCAGTTCCTGCTCTTCTGCACCAAGCACGGGACGGTGAAGAAGTCGGCGCTGTCGCAGTATTCCAACCCGCGCACCAACGGGATCAAGGCCATCAAGATCGAGGACGGCGACGAACTGATCGACGTGCAGGTCACGACGGGCACCAACGACATCGTGCTCGCGACGCAGCACGGACTGTCGGTGCGCTTCCACGAAAGCGACGTGCGCATGATGGGACGCGACACGACGGGTGTGAAGGGCGTGGAGCTGCGCGCGGACGACGCGGTGGTCGGCATGGTCGTGATCAAGCGCGAAGCGACGCTGCTGGTCGTCACCGAGAAGGGGATGGGGAAGTGTTCGCACATCGACGACTACCGCGTGCAGAAGCGCGGCGGCAAGGGCATCATCACGGTGAACCGCACGGAGCGGACAGGCAATGTCGTCGCCCTCATGGAAGTGTTGCCGGAGGACGAGATCATGCTGATCACAAAGCACGGGATCGTGATTCGCTCGTCGGTTGCGCAGGTACGCGTCACCGGTCGCATCGCGCAGGGGGTGAAGCTCGTGAATCTGGACGAGGGCGACGTGGTGACCGACGTGGCGCGCGTCATTCCCGAGGACAAGCACGCGGTGAATGGTGACGAAGGTGTGGTCGTGGGCGAGGGGGAGACGGATGGCGACGACGACCCGGAGGCGATCGAGGAGTAGTATCCGCTGGCCTTTGTCTGGCCCATTCGCTCAAATGTTTGTAGGTTAGCTCCGACTACTCCACCTTTTCCCCTTCCGAGTGACCAGTATTCCCGCCCGCTCGACGCCGACGTCGGGTATCCCGCGAGAGTCGCTCAACATGCCCGCCGTTGCCGAGACGTTCCGGCATGACGCGGTCGAGATGCAACGGGAGATGCTGCTCTGGCAGCGGTGGGTGCGGTACGGGGTGGCGACGCTGGGGATGCTGATGACGTTGCTCCTCGCGCTGCCCGACCCATGGGGGCGTGCATGGGCTGCTCCGGTGGTGGTCGCGGCGCTGTACGTCCTGATCACGGCGGGGAGTACGTTCGTGCTGCGCGGGTCGCGAGCGGGTCTGCGGTACGTGCCCGCCGCGCTCATGATGGGGGACGTCGTCCTCGTCACCGCGTTCGTGTACTTCAGCACGAGTCCGGCGCATGCGCACGTGGTGCTTCTGGCCGGCCTGCTCGTGCTGCAGCTCACGCTCTTCTATTTCGGTCTGGCGCTCGGGATCTGGGCGGCGCTCCTTGCCGTCGCGGGATACGTGCTCGTCTCGCTGATGCTGCCGCCATGGATACCCGGCGTTCGGCCACCCAGTTCGGAAGTCGTCGTCAACACGACAGTGTTCCTGTTTGCGACCGCCATCCTGGTGCTGACGTTCGGCAACTTCCGCGAGCGCATGAACCAGCTACGCGCGCTGTGCAAGCGCGTGGAGGGGGGGGACCTCGGCGGGACGATCGCTGCCGAGCGCGACCGCCCGGACGATCTCTCGCTGCTGACGCGCAGCTTCGTGCAGATGCGCGGCCGGCTGGTGGAGCTGGTGGGCACCGATCCGCTCACCGGCTGCCTCAACCGGCGCGCCTTCGAGATGCGGCTCGGCCGCGAATGGCGCCAGGCGAAGCGGCGCGACTCGGCGCTGGCGCTCGTGGCCATCGACCTCGATTCCTTCAAGCCGATCAACGACGACTACGGGCACGCTGTCGGCGATCTGGTGCTTCGCGAGCTGGCCGAAATCATGTTTCGCAGCGCGCGCGACACCGACGCGGTGGCGCGCATCGGGGGCGACGAGTTCATGGTGCTGCTTCCCGACTCGGGATGGCCGGGCGCCACGACCTTTGCCGAGCGCGTCCGACATGCTGTGGACACATGCGCCTTTGGCGGCGCGCACGCGCTGGAGCTCACCGTATCGGTCGGCGTCGCGGTCGCGCGTGCCAAGGACGACGTCACGCCGGAGTTTCTGCTCGAAGAGGCGGACCGGCGACTGTACCAGTCCAAGTTCAACGGCCGGAACCGGGTGACGCACTGATGCCGCGGATTTCCTCGCGGCACGGCGCGTCGCCCCGTCGCGGAGAGCGGGGAACGTGACGGCCATTCGCGACGCGACGCTGCTCATCACGCTCGACGAGATCCGCGCAGCCGCGAGGCTGCTGCGTGGCATCGCGGTGCGCACCCCGCTGCTCCCGCTGGACGTCCCGGGTCCACAGGGATTTTCGGTCTGGCTCAAGCCGGAGAATCTGCAGCGCACCGGCGCGTTCAAGATTCGCGGAGCGTACAGCTTCATCGCCGCGATTCCTGCCGCGCGGCGCGCGCGCGGCGTCATCGCCCCCTCGTCAGGCAATCACGCGCAGGCGGTCGCGCTGGCCGCACGGCTGTTCCATATCGCGGCGACCGTCGTTATGCCCACGACGGTGACTCCAGCGAAGCGGGCAGGCGCCGAGGCATTGGGGGCGACCGTGGTTCTCGCGGGGACGACAACCAATGACCGCATGGAGCGCGCGCTGGAGTTGGCGGCGGAAAGCGGTGCCGTGCTCGTGCCGCCGTATGATCACGCCGCCATCGTCGCGGGCCAGGGCACGGTCGGCCTCGAGATCGCCGAGGATCTGCCCAGCGTACGCACGGTGATCGTCCCCGTGGGTGGCGGCGGGCTGAGCGCAGGCGTCGCGACCGCGGTGAAACTGATGGTGCCGGAGGCGCGCATCATTGGCGTGGAGCCGGAAGGTGCGCCCAAGCTGTCGCGCGCGCTCGCCGTCGGCCATCCTGTGCGCCTGACCAGCACGCGCGGTATCACCGACGGCCTGCTCGCGGTGGAGATCGGCGCGATTCCCTTCGCGCACCATCAGGCGTATGTGGACGAAGTGGTCACGGTCGCCGATGACGCGGTGCTCAGCGCAATGCGCCTGCTCCTGGATCGCGCGAAGATGGTGGTGGAGCCCAGCGGCGCGATCACCGTGGCGGCGCTGCGCAGCGGCGCGGTGCGCGCGGAGGGCCCGACCGTTGCGGTGCTGAGCGGCGGCAACATCGAGTGGGACGGCCTGCGTCCCCTGTTGAGCGGTGGGAGCGAGGGAGGCCAGTGACCAGCGCGCGCATTCTCGTCGCGGACGACGATCCGGCCATCCTGCAGACGGTCACCTGGGTGCTGAAGGAGCATGGCTATGAGGTGATCGGTGCGCAGGGCGGGGAGGCGCTGTTCGCGGAACTCGAGGCGCGCACCCCCGATCTGGTGCTGCTCGATGTTGTCATGGAACACGCCGACGGCTTTCAGGTGCTGGAGCGCATCAAGACCGACGAGCGCTGGCGCGATCTGCCGGTGCTCATGGTGTCGTCGCTGCCGCCGGAGGAAGCGACCGTGCGGACGCTCGGGCTGGGCGCGGCCGACTACATCCGGAAGCCCTTCCGCGTGCGCGAGCTGCTGGCGCGCATTCAGGCGCAGCTGCGCATGCGTGCGGTGCTGCGTTCCGCGCGCGATGCGCTCCGCACCACGGAAGAGGAGCTGGACCGCGTGCGGCAGGAGGCGGAGAGCCGTCGCAAGCTCGTGGACATCCTGCACGAGGTCACGGGCGATCTGTCCTCGGACGAGATTTATCACATCCTCGCGCGGCGCGTGGCGCGCGCCCTCAGTCTCACGCACTGCTCGGTGGTGCTCGCGCGGGCGGGCGACCGCGTCGGCATCGTCGCGACGGCGTACGAGAATCCGGCGCTGCGCAATCTCGAGGTGCAGCTGGACCGGTATCCGGAGATTCGGGCTGCTCTGGACCACGGGCGTCCCGTGCTCATCGAGGATTTGCTCACGAGCGAGCTGTACACGGACATCCGGCATCTCTGGGCGGAGCAAGGGGTCAAGGTGACGATCCGTTCCGTGATTGCGCTTCCGTTCACGCTGGACCGAATGCAATCCGGCGTTTTTTTTCTGCGCCGCACAGACGAGGAGTCGCCGCTGACGCAGGACGACGTGGAGTTTGCCGACGCGGTCATCAAGGCGGCCGTCGCGGCGATCCAGCGCGCGCAGGTGATCGAGACGACCAAGGCCGACAACGCGCGACTGGAGGCGCTCGCGCACACAGACGCGCTGACGCTGGTGCTCAATCGCCGCGCGCTCACCGTGCGACTCGCCGCCGAGCTGGAGCGCGCGCGGCGGTACGAGTCGGTGGTGGCGCTGCTGATGGTGGATCTCGACCACTTCAAGCGAGTCAACGACACGCGCGGTCACCTGGCGGGCGACGATGTGCTGCGCGAAGTGGCCGCACTGCTGATGCGCGCCGTGCGCAGCGTGGATCTGGTCGCGCGGTACGGAGGCGAAGAGTTCGTGGTGGTGTTGCCCGAAACGGCCGAGTTGGGCGCGGTCCGCTTCGCAGAGCGATTGCGCGAGATGGTGGAAGCGGAAAGCTTCCTCGGAGGGCGCCCCGATGGACCGCCGCTCAGACTGACCGCGAGCATCGGTGTGGCCACCTTTCCGTCCGCCAAAATCGAGACGGTGGAGCAGCTGTTCGCGCGCGCGGATGCCGCACTGTATCGTGCCAAGGCGGATGGAAGAAACAAGGTACGCACGTGAGGGGCGAGAACTCCTGATGGCCACACGCTGCCCGAGCTGCGGGGCGCGCTACGACGCGGACGCGAAGTTTTGTCCGAAGGACGGGTCACGATTGCAGCCGGTCGGGAGCCCGACGCCGGCGGCGTCGTCCAACGCCCTGGCAGGCCCCGCCACGCCCGGCCTGGCCCCCGTCGCGCCACCGGCGGAGCTGCCGATGGGCGCACCCGGCCTGCGCTCCACCGCGGCGCGAACCGCACCGGAACAGGGTCACGCGCCGCTGACGCACGCGAACCTCGTCGGGCAGATCCTCGACGGACGGTATCGGATCGAAAAGAAAGTGGGCGAGGGCGGCATGTCGTTCGTGTATCTCGCGAGCGACGTCTCCACCGGGGAGCGGTACGCGATCAAGGTGCTGTCGCCATCGCTCTCGCAGGACAGGAACGCAATGGCCCGCCTGCGGCGTGAAGCGGGTCTTGGCATCCGCCTCGCGCATCCGAACGTGTGTCACATCATGCGACTCGGCGAGACCGAGGATGGACTGGTGTACGTCGTGATGCCGTTCGTGGCGGGGGAGATTCTCGCCGATCGCACTAATCGGATGGGCCACCTTCCGCTCGCGGAAACGGTGGCCTTCGTCCGGGAAATGGCGTCGGGGCTCCAGGTCGCGCACGAGCTCAAGATCGTGCATCGCGATCTCAAGCCAGAGAACATCATGATCTGCAAGGACAGCGACGGTGTCGAGCACGCGGTCGTGATGGATTTCGGCCTCGCGAAGGAGCGCAAGGCGGGCAGCGAGCTGGAGAAGCTGACGGCGACGGGCATCATTCTCGGCACGCCGGAGTTCATGAGCCCGGAGCAGTTGCGCGGGAAAGCGCTCGATCCCCGCACCGACGTGTACTCGCTCGCGCTGATGACGTTCGAGATGCTCACGGGCAAGTTGCCGTTCGAGGGGCGGACGCAGCAGGAGCTGATGATCGCGCGACTGCGGAGCGAGCCGATCCCGATTCGGCGGATGCGTCCGCAGATGAATTTTTCGCTGGCGCTCGAGCGGGTGCTCCTGCGGGGAATGGAGCGGAATGTGGACGACCGTTATCAGACCGCTCTGGAGTTTTCGAACGCGCTATCGGCTGCCGCGGGGAACGGAGACACGGAAACCGGGTTTCTCGGGAAGTTGTTCGGCCGGTGAGGGGCCGCGCCCGCGCGCTCGCCTTGTCGGCGGTGCTGGCTCTGGCGTGCTCGCGAGCGCCGGACGCGGAACCTGCGCGCGATTCGAGCGCCTCACCGCCAACCCCCACGGAGGCGTCGTCAGGCGCTGGGCGCGTCGTTGTCGCCGCGCAACTCGCCTCCCTGGCGGATTCCGCGCGCGCGGCAGAGCTCACCGATTCGCTGCGACGCGCGGGGTGGGACGCCGCGGCGCGGCGCGCGATGGTCGAGGGCGCGCTGCGTTGGCGCGTGCTGGTCGCGCCGTCCGACAACGCGCTGTTGCCGGAGGTCGTCGTCCTGGCGCTCAAGGGTGAAGGCCGTGACGCGGTGATCGTGCGCGATTCCCTCGGCTGGCCTGCCGGCACGCGGGCGGCGTATCGCGTCAATCGAGCGACGCAGGGGATGGCCGCCACCGTGCGGTGGGTCGTGTCCCCCGACGGGCGCGACGTTCTCGTGATGGACGATCCCGTCGGCGTTGAGAATGAAGCCGTGCCTAACGGCATCGCCTGGATCAGCGACGATCGCCCCATCGTGCAGGTGGACAGCGTGTGGCACGCCGCGCCGTCTCCCGACTGGCGCCGGATCGCGTATGGACGCGCCTATGTGCTGAACGCGCGCGAGCGCGACTCGCTCACGACGGCCGAGTGGAGCGCGCTTGCGCGAAAGCTGGGTATGCCAGGGGCCGATGTGCGAGCGAGTGCGTTCATGTCGAGCGGCATGGCGATCGCTTTCGGCGTCGCACAGCCGGCGATCGTCGAGAGCTCCGCCGGCGCTGCGGCCACCACCCGCCTGTTGCCGACGACGGCGGGCGGTTGGCGCGTGGGATGGACGGCCAACGGACGGCTCGCGGTGGGTGGGCCGCCGGCGATGGTCAACGACGACTCCCCGTCGTCGTCGTGGATGCTGCTCGATCCGCGCGACGGAACACGATTGGGCAGCGTCGCGCAGTCGTCCGTCGCCCGCGTCGCGTGGGTGACCGGTCCGACGCTCGACATCTCAGTGCCGGTGGATGCGAGCGCGCGGCGCACTTTGCGCGGTGCGCAGTACGTGGTCGAGGGCGAGCGCGGCTGGATTCGCGTTCGCGCTGCTCGCGATTCTCCTGGCGAGCGCATCGTGGGGCCGGGCGTCCCGCTCGTCGCCACGGCGAGCGGACGATGGATCGTGGCACTGGCGCCTCGTCCCGGAGCGAAGGAATACGAATCCAAGTGGCAGGTGACGGTGTACGACGTCGGCCGCTCACCCTAGGCCATGCTGAATCATTCTCGTGCGTTACTGCTGGCCGCGATCTCCGCGGTCGCGCTCATTCCCGCCTGCGCACGTGCGCAGGACTACATCGCGGCTGCCGATTCGCTGTTGCG
>JANNOC010000033.1:0-1908 GCA_031398865.1 Gemmatimonadota bacterium
GCGTAGAGTTCGCCCATGAATGTCTGATCTTCGAGGTCTGCCAGCCGCAACAAGCGAAGAAGGTGCTCGATGAAAACATGAGCGTCTCCACCGCACTGCCATGCCGGATCTCCATTTACGAGGAGGGTGGTACAACCATTCTGGCTACTTTGAAGCCAACCATTCTGCTGGCGATGTTCAACGCGCCGCAACTGGCAGTGGTGGCGCAAGAAGTGGAGGACACAATTGTGAAAATCATGAAGGAACCGGCGTCAGGTTGATGGGCTGGTCTTTGAACTCCCCCAGGTTTCGCTTCCTTGTTATCATCGCGCAAGGCAGTGTGGATTGCAGACGTGACATCGCTGAACCAACCAAATGAAAGTGAATTGATATGATCAAAGACCCGATCTGCGGCATGACGGTAAACGAAGCGTCCGCGCTCAGTGCGGAGCGCGACGGACAGACATTCTACTTTTGCAGCGACCACTGTCGGCAAAAGTTTCTATCCACGCCCGCCACCGCCAAGCATGAAGAGAAGCCGCGGGGCAAAACGATGTACACCTGCCCGATGCACCCCGAAGTACAGCAGGATCATCCCGGCGAGTGCCCCAAATGTGGCATGGCGCTGGAACCGATGACGGCGACCGCAAGCTCGGATGAGGAAGAGAACGCCGAGCTGCGTGACATGACCAAGCGCTTCTGGATCGGCGCGGCGCTGACGTTGCCGGTGTTTGTCCTGGCGATGGCTCACATGATCCCGGCGCTGGCCAAGCAGTCCTGGGCGGATAGCTCCACCTCGCGCTGGATACAATTCGCGCTCACCACGCCCGTGGTCTGGTGGGCGGGCTGGCCGTTCTTCCGCCGTGGCTGGCGCTCCGTCGTGACGCGGCACTTGAACATGTTTACGCTGATCGCCATCGGCGTGGGCACAGCATTTGTCTTTAGTGCCGTGGCGATGCTGATGCCCGACCTGTTCCCACCCACGATGCGACACGAGGGCAAGGTCGCCATCTACTTTGAGGCCGCAGCGGTGATCGTTGTGCTGGTGCTCCTCGGTCAGGTGCTCGAACTCCGTGCCCGCAGCCGCACGGGCAGCGCCATCAAAGCGTTGCTAAACCTCGCACCGCCCACGGCGCGACAAATCGCACCGGGAGGCGATCATGAAGTCCCGCTCGACCAAGTAAAAGTCGGCGACTCGTTGCGCGTGGTTCCAGGTGACAAGGTGCCTGTCGATGGCGTGGTCGTGGAAGGCCATTCCAATGTTGAGGAATCCATGATCACTGGCGAACCGCTGCCGGTGGAAAAGAGCAGCGGCGACCAAGTGAAAGTTGGCGACTGGTTGCGCGTGGTTCCAGGTGACAAGGTGCCCGTCGATGGCGAGGTGGTCGAGGGTCACTCCAGTGTGGAAGAGTCCATGATCACCGGCGAACCGCTCCCGGTGGAAAAGACCGTCGGCGACAAGGTGACGGGCGGCACCGTCAATGGCCCTGGCAGTTTCGTCATGCGCGCCGAGCGAGTTGGTAGCGACACGTTGCTCGGGCAGATCGTGAACATGGTTGCCGAAGCCCAACGTAGCCGCGCGCCCATTCAAGGTCTCGCGGACAAGGTCGCGGGCATCTTCGTGCCAGTCGTACTGGTTGTTGCGGTGCTTACCTTCGTGCTCTGGATGTGGCTTGGGCCGGAGCCAAAACTCGCGCACGCCATCGTCAACGCCGTCGCTGTCCTCATCATCGCCTGTCCGTGCGCCCTCGGCCTGGCTACGCCCATGTCCATCATGGTCGGCGTCGGACGCGGCGCGCAGGAAGGCGTGCTCGTAAAAAACGCCGAGGCGCTCGAACACCTCGGCAAAGTAACCTACCTCGTCGTGGACAAGACCGGCACACTCACCGAGGGAAAACCACGGCTCACGGATGTTCTGCCCGTCACGGG
>JANNOC010000086.1:0-2119 GCA_031398865.1 Gemmatimonadota bacterium
CGGCAAGGGGATCGCCAACCCGGGCGCCCTGGTGCTCGCCGCGTGCATGATGCTCGACCACCTCGATGATACGTCGCGCGCCACCCGCATCCGGACTGCGCTCGAGGACACGATCCGCGACGGAACCACCGTCACGCGCGATCTCGGCGGAACAGCCAGCACCGATCAGTTCACGGACGCGATCATCTCGAGGCTCTGAGTTGAGCACTGTGTTCCACGTCTCCGACCTGCACTTCGGCCGCCCCGCGGTCCCGGCGCAGATCGAGGCGATCGAAGCGTTGATTCAGGAGCATCACTACGACGTGGTCGCCATCTCCGGCGATCTGTCCCAACGCGCCAGAGCCGGTGAGTTTCAGCGCGCGGCGGCGTTCCTTCGGGACGCGGGGCGCGTCAGCCGGACCATCGTCGTGCCCGGCAATCACGACGTCATGTGGTGGCGCTCCCCCTTTGGGCTGCGCGACAAGCGCATGGTGTACGAGAGCTATCGCACGTACGTCGCGGAAGATCTCGAGCCCGTGCTGCGCATTCCAGGGATGACGCTGGTTGGTATCAATACGTCCCACGGCGTCACCCGCCGGACGCTCACGTGGAATCTGCGTGACGTGTCCATCATCGGCGACGTGACGCCCAAGCAGCTGGAGCGCACGCGCGCGGAGTTCGCGGCCTCGCCACCGGGGGACGCGCGCGTCATCGTCATGCATCACAATCCGGTGAAGGGCGAGCTGTCCGGACGCCACGGTCTCAAGAACACCAAGAAAATTCTTGGCGCCTTCGCCGAGATGGGGGTGGATGTCGTGCTGTGCGGACACGATCATCAGGAAGCCATTCATTACATCGAGCACACCAAGAAGGGCACGGTGATCTCCACCGCCGGCACGGTGTCGAATCGCTCCCGTGGCGGACGCCCGTCGTCGGTCAATGTCATCACCGTCACCGATGCGCAGATCGACGTCGTCACGTCGATCTGGTCCGATGAGTCCACCCTGTTCGTCGCCGGCTCGCGGAAATGTTTCGTTCGGTAACCCGCTGGCTGCGTGCCCAGGCGGATGACGCGCAGCTCGTGCTCCCGCTGGACATGCCGCCGCGCACGGCCGAGGACTTCCACGCGCGGCTGCGCGCACTGGGCCTGCGCGATATTCTGCGCTGCCGTCTCACGCGCAACCGCGCGGTCATGGTGAGCGTCGCCGGTGAGGAGCTCCGCGTGCACGAGGATTTTCGTGCCGCGCCCGTCGCCGTGCTGCGGGCCATCGTGTCGTTCGTCAACGGCCGGACTCGCCTCGAGCGCGCGGCGGCGCGCCGCGTCATTCTCGCGTTTCCCATCGCCACGACGGGGCCCCGTCCGGCGCGCATGCAGACCACGCACGAAGACGATGTGCCCCATGTGACAGCACTGGCGACTGCGCACGCCGCTTTCAACGTCACGCATTTCGGCGGCCTGCTGCAGGCCGTGCCGATGCGCGTATCGCGCCGCATGCGAAGTCGCCTGGGCCACTACGCCGCGGCCAGTGAGCAGGACGCGGTGGCGCACATTGCCATCAGCCGATACCACATCCGGCATCACGGCGACGACGAGGTACTGCACACATTGCTGCACGAGATGGTGCATCAATGGCAGGACGAGACCGCGCGCGCGATCGACCACGGTCCTGATTTCCGCGCAAAGGCGCGCGAGATCGGCATTACGCCGCTCGCGTGTCGCACCGTGCAGGGCGGCTATCGGCTGCCGGACAGGGGCCGCCGCCGCTTCGCTCTGGACCGTGTGCTGGATGGCTCATCGGGCGTATTGGATGCACGCGCGGGCGCTGAGCACGGCCGCATCGCCGCGAACGGTTAGCTTTACCCGAGCGTGCACGCACTTTCCGCTATAGACTGCCGACAGTTCCCAAGCCTCTCCCGCCCATGTCCGACTTCTACGACATAGACAGCGCTCTCTCCGAGGAGGAGCGCGCCGTGCGCGACAGCGTTCGCCGCTTCGTGGACGAACGCGTGCTGCCCATCATCGGCGATTGCTACGTCGAGGGGCGTTTCCCGAAAGAGCTGATTCCGCAGATGGCGGAGCTGGGCGTCTATGGCGCCAACCTGCCGGAGGAATACGGCTGCGCCGGCCTCAACAACGTCG
>JANNOC010000147.1:0-1800 GCA_031398865.1 Gemmatimonadota bacterium
CCTTGCCTTCACACCCTCGAAACCACGCCGCGCTACTCTCGCGCCGTGTCCCTTGCCAGGGGCGGAGCAGCCTTGAAGGCGGCCGGGAGCGAAGTGCCTGTCGTCATCGCCGGCTTTTCCACGATGTCGGATTTCATCGGGCCGAGGACCGCGAGCAATTCATCCTGCTCCGCCTTGGGTACATTGAACTGGTTGAGTGTGGCAACCAGATCTTCCACGAGAGCATCGAATTCGCCGTCGGTGACGGCCATGTTGCGGTGCGCTTCCTTCATGCTCCGCCCCGTGTACGTGCACGGCCCCCCGGCGGCGCCGCAGATCTGATCGATAAGCATTGTCTTCACGCGCGGGATGTCGCTCCGCGCGAACTTCCTGTTGATGCGGGTGTCGGCGGCGACACGGGCAACGAAGGTGTCAACCACAGCGGTGATCGCGCTCTTCCCTCCGAGCCGGTCGTACAACGATTGCGGCGTGCTGGCCGCGGGAGGTTGCATCGCGGCCGTGTCGCTGGTGTCGGCGCGGTCATCGCGCGCGCAGGCGCAGACGGTGAACGCGAGAACGGCAGCGGCGAAAGATGAGCGTGCCAGATCGGCCGACAACGGCAGGCGGTGTAGCATACGTGTTCCTCCGAAGGGTGAGCGTCCGCTTGGCCATTCTACGCTCCCTGAACGACTGCCGCCAGTTGGCGCACGCACACGCACACTGCGACATTCGAGTCGAGTGTCCTGAGACCCGTCCCCATCCGATGACCAGGAGCCTGACCGTGTTCTCCCGCCGTCTGCTTTTCGCGCTGGGCGCGACGCTCGCAATCCTTGCTCCGCGGGCCCGCGCGCAGACCTCGACTGCCGAACCTCTGGGCGCCCTCCGCTGGCGCAACATCGGCCCCGCCTCCATGGGCGGTCGAGTTGTGGACTTCGAGGCGGTCGAGAGCGACTTCAAACGCGTTTTTCTCGCGACCGCCTCGGGCGGCGTCTTCAAATCGGTCAATGCCGGCATCACGTGGGAGCCAATCTTTGACCGGTACAAGTCAGCATCCATCGGCGACATCGCGATCTTTCAGCCCAACCCCGATATCATCTGGGTCGGCACCGGTGAAGCGAACAACCGGAACAGCGTCGCGTGGGGAGACGGAATCTACAAGTCGACGGACGGGGGAAAAACGTTCAGCAACATGGGTCTCGAGACGACCCATCAGATCGCGCGCGTACTGACCCATCCGACTGACGCCAACATCGCGTACGTCTGCGCCATCGGGCATCTCTGGGGCTACTCTGGCAGTCGCGGGCTCTTCAAGACGACTGATGGTGGTCGCTCATGGACAAAGCTGGCGGGCGGACTTCCCGATGACGGCCGCACGGGGTGCACCGAGCTGGTGGCCGACCCACGCAACGCCGACGTGCTGTACACCGCCTCCTATCACCGGCTGCGGAAGCCATGGACCTTCCACAGCGGTGGCCCCAACGGAGGGATCTTCAAGTCCACCGACGGAGGGCGG
This sequence comes from Gemmatimonadota bacterium, assembly GCA_031398865.1. GTDB lineage: Bacteria > Gemmatimonadota > Gemmatimonadetes > Gemmatimonadales > Gemmatimonadaceae > JANNOC01. Next base: position 1,493 of record JANNOC010000147.1, read on the forward strand.
AGCTGGCGCAAGCTGACATCGGGCCTACCCTCTGGAGAGACAGGTCGAATCGGACTCGCGATCGCGCGCGCCCGCCCCGACATCGTGATGGCCATAGTGGAAGCCGCACAGTCGCGCGACCTCGCGGTTCCCGGCTCGGGGATCTACCGCTCGGAGGACGCGGGTGAAAGCTGGCGTTACGTCAACACCTACAACAACCGTCCTTTCTACTACAGCCAGATTCGCATCAACCCGGTGGACGACAAGAAGGTGTACGTGCTCACCACGCGCTTCATGGTTTCGGAGGACGGCGGCACCACGCACGCGAT
>JANNOC010000211.1:0-5853 GCA_031398865.1 Gemmatimonadota bacterium
GACAGAAGGTGCTTGCGCGCCCGGCAACAAGCTCAAGCACTTCAGTGCGCATGCCGATGTCGAAACAGCGCTGGCGCTCGGACATCTCATCCGGAAGGATGTGATCCGGTATTTCTACGACGGCGCGTGGGTCACCACGACCGCGGGTCGCGTGCTGTTCAGCGCCATTGTGCCAGCAGTCCTCGGTTTCCAGAACAAGGACATGAAGAAGAAGGTGCTGGGTGAGCTCGTGTTCGAGAGCTACCGACGCGCCGGCATGGCCGAGACCGTGATGTTCCTCGATCGACTGAAGGAGTTCGGGTTCACCAATGCGACGCGTTCCGGCGTGTCCATCGGCATCGAGGACCTGCACATCCCGAAGGAGAAGGAGGAGTTGCTGAAGGAAGCGGGCGAGCGGGTGGACCGCTTCCAGCGCGCCTACCAGACAGGCAACATCACCAACGGCGAACGCTACAACAAAGTCATCGACACCTGGACGCACGCCAACACCGACATCGCGAACTCGATGGTCGATGCGATGCGCGCCTCGCAGGGCGGGTTCAACCCGGTGTTCATGATGTTCGACTCGGGCGCCCGTGGTTCGCGCGACCAGATCCGCCAGCTGGCCGGCATGCGCGGCCTGATGGCCAAGCCGCAGAAGAAGCTGACCGGTGGTCTGGGTGAAATCATCGAAAGCCCGATCAAGTCGAACTTCCGTGAAGGCCTGTCGGTGCACGAGTACTTCATCTCGACGCACGGTGCACGAAAGGGTCTGGCCGACACCGCACTGAAGACGGCCGACGCCGGCTACCTGACGCGTCGTCTCTGCGACGTCGCACAGGACGTGACCATCGCCGAGGAGGATTGCGGCACGCTGCTTGGCATCGAGGCGGAGGCGCTGAAGGAAGGCGAAGACGTGATCGAGGCGCTCGGTGAGCGCATCGTCGGCAACGTCGCGGCGGAAGATGTGGAGGATCCGCACGAGATGGACGAGGCGGGTCGTCGGACGCTGCTCGCGGAAGCGGGCCAGCTGATTGACGAGGACATGGCGCGCGACATCGAGGAATCGGGGATCGAGACGGTAAAGATCCGCTCGGTGCTCACCTGCGAAGCGAAGCGCGGGCTGTGCCGCATGTGTTACGGCCGCAACCTGGCCACGATGTCCATGGTGGACATCGGCGAGGCGGTGGGCATCATCGCGGCGCAGTCCATTGGCGAGCCGGGCACGCAGCTCACGCTGCGAACCTTCCACATCGGTGGAACGGCGGCGCGCATCGCCGAGCAGACGGCGCGTAAGAGCAAGGTCAGCGGGACGCTGGCGTACGGCGACCGGCTGGTGTACGTCGTCAATCCCGATGGGCAGAAGATCGTCACGTCGTACGAAGGCGAGATCACGATTCGCGGCTCCGCCGACCGCAACGCGGCCGTCGGCGCGCGGCTGCAGGTGCCGCTCGGCGCCATCCTCATGGTGGACGACGGCGATGACGTGAAGAAGGAGCAGGTGATCTTCACATGGGATCCGTACACCAATCCGATCATCGCGGATGTGAATGGCACCATCCGCTTCGTGGATTTGGTGGAGGAAGAGTCGGTGTCCGAGGAGCTCGACGAGCTGACCGGCCTCCGCCAGCGCGTTGTGATCGAGGATCGCGAGAAGAAGCTCCACCCGCACATCGAGATCTGGCAGGAGAAGGGCGGGAAGGAGAAGCGTGTACGCGACTTCGTCATCCCGGTGGGCGCGCAGCTGATCGTAAACGATGGGCAAAAGATCCACGCCGGCGTCACGATCGCCAAGATCAGCCGCGAGGCGTACAAGACCCGCGACATCACGGGTGGTCTGCCGCGCGTGGCCGAGCTGTTCGAGGCGCGCCGGCCCAAGGATCCGGCGACCATTTCCGAGATTGACGGAGTGGTGCGCTTCGGCGAGATCAAGCGTGGCAAGCGCGAGATCTTCGTGCAGCCGACGCAGATTGTCGCCGGTGCGGGCATCGCCGCGATTGACGAGACGCAGGAGGCGCAGCTGTACGAAGTGGGCGCCGGCAAGCACCTGCGCGTGCACGAGGGAGACCGCGTGCGCGCCGGCGACCGGTTGTCGGAAGGCCCGGTGAATCCGCACGACATTCTGCGGATCAAGGGGCCGCGCGCCGTGCAGGAGTATCTGCTCAACGAAGTGCAGGAGGTGTATCGCCTGCAGGGCGTCAAGATCAACGACAAGCACATCGGCGTGATCGTGCGGCAGATGTTGCAGAAGGTGCGCATCATGGAGCCCGGCGAGACCGAGTTCCTCGAAGGCGAGCACGTGGATCGTCAGACCTTCCGCGACATCAACGACCGAGCCAAGAAGAAGAAGGAAGGCGCCGCGTCGTCCGAGCCGCTGCTGCTCGGTATCACGAAGGCGAGCCTGACGACGCAGTCCTTCATCTCGGCGGCGTCCTTCCAGGAGACGACGCGCGTGCTGACCGATGCGGCGATCCGCGGGGCACAGGACGATCTCCTCGGACTCAAGGAGAACATCATCATCGGCCATCTGATTCCGGCGGGCACCGGGATGTACCGGTATCAGGAAGTGGATGTGGAAACGGGCATGCTTCCGTTGCCCGCTGGGCTGCCGGAGATGGGGCTGAGCGACACGACGCTTCCTGGCTCGCCGTTCCTGACGGAGAGTTTCGTGGAGAGTGGGTTCTCGGTCGGCAGTTTGCGGGACGCGCAGTAGTACGCGGTGCAGTAGTACGCGGTAATGAGGCGGCCCGGCGACGAATGTCGCCAGGCCGCTTTCGTTGGAAGCAAGGCAAGGTGGCAGTGATCAGGTATCACATAGAATGCAGCAACGGCGGGCGCTCCCCGATTCGTCGCAGGTGCCGCCCGGCCACGTTGCGGTCCCGCCTTGACGCCGTCGCCACCGTGCGGGACTGTTGACGCATCCGCGACGGTCAATGAGCGGCCATTCGCGACTTCTCTCGAGGAGACGATCATGCGACGCAGTGCCGGGCTGGTCGGTGTGCTTCTGTTACTCTCCCTCCCCGGCGCCGCCGCGGCACAGCTCGGCAGCATCCGCGGCCGTGTTACCGACACGACGGGCACGTCCATCGCACAGGTGACGATCACTCTCGAGCCGAGCGGGCTGCAGGCGCGTTCCGACGAGCGCGGCGATTATTCGATCCCGCGGATCTCCGCGGGCCGCTACGTGCTGCGGGCGCGCCGGCTGGGATTCGTCGCGGCGCCCATGACCGTGGTCGTCGCCGCCGGCGAGGCGGTGCGTCAGGACATCGTGTTCCGTCCGGCCGCCTACTCGTTGTCGGCGATCGAGGTCGTGGTCGGTTCGCGCGCGCGCCACACCGCGGCCGACGAGCTCGCGGTGCCGGTGGACGTGTTCACCACCGAGGACATCAAGTCGCAGGGCACCTCGGAGACGGCACAGATCCTCTCACAGCTCTCACCATCGGTGAACTTCCCGCGGCAGAGTGTCTCGGATGCGACGGAGATCGTGCGCCCCTTCACCATGCGCGGGCTCAGCCCCGACCACACGCTCGTGCTGCTCAACGGCAAGCGGCGCCACCACACCGCGTTGATCCACTACTATGGCGCGGGACAGGGTGCGGGCTCGAGCGGTGTGGACATGAACGCCATCCCCGCGGGCGCGATCGAGCGCCTCGAGGTGTTGCGTGACGGTGCCGCGGCGCAGTACGGCTCCGATGCCATCGCCGGGGTCGTCAACGTCGTGCTGCGGCAGGGCGCGTTCGCACCCTTCCTGTCGGCCGACATCGGCAAGTACGTGACAGGCGAGGAGAACCCGGCGGCCCTGCCCAATGGCGATAAGCGGCCAAGTTTCGCCGACGACGGCCGCACCGTGGACGTCAATGGCGGCTGGGGATTCGCGTTGGGCCGCGCCTCGTTAGGCCTGTTCGCCGAATACCGCGACCGCGAGCCGACCAACCGCGCCGGTCCGGATGCCTCAGACATGTTCACGTCCGGCGACGCCGACGGTGTCGTGGACGGCGAGCTGACGGAGAAGAATAACGCCATCGCCCAGCCCAATCACCACTGGGGCGACGGCGCGTCGAAGGATCTCATGACGTTCGCCACGCTGTCCGTCCCGTTCGACAGCATCGGCGCCACGGCCGCGTATCTGCACGGCGGCTTCAGTGCGCGCGAGGGAACCGGGTTCGGGTACTTCCGCCCGCCGGTCAGCGAGCGGAATTGGCGCGAGATCTATCCCAATGGCTTCCTGCCGCAATTCTCGCCCGACGTGGCCGACGTCTCAGCGGCCGGCGGCGTGCGCGGCGCCGCGATGGGCTGGTCGTACGACCTCGGCGGGAGCTACGGTTTCAACGCGTTCTCCTATGATCTTCAGAACACGCTCAACACATCGCTCGGACCGTGTCTCGACACGCCCTGCGCCCCGGGCGCGGACGGCATACGCGGCACGTCCGACGACCCCGGGATTCCCAACAAGCGGAACTTTTTTGCGGGCGAGCTGCGTGGAGCGGAGCGCATCGTGAGCCTGGACGCGAGCCGTGCGCTCGACCTCGGCTTCGGCTCGCCGGTCAACCTCGCCATCGGCGCGGCGTGGCGCGGTGAGCGATACGAGATCCTCGCCGGAGAGCGCGCGTCGTACATCAATGGCTTCCACAAGACGCAGGACAGTACGATTGCGCCGACGGGATCGCAGGTTTTTCCCGGTTTCCGGCCCGAGGACGCAGCGGATGAGACCCGCAGCAATGTGGGCGTCTACGTGGAACTGGAAGGAGATCTGGTGCCGCGGCTGCTCGCCAACGTCGCCGCGCGCTACGAGAACTACAGCGACTTCGGCGACGAGCTGACGGGGAAGCTGGCCGTTCGCTTCCAGCCGACGCCGCGGCTGACGCTGCGCTCGGCACTCAGCACCGGGTTCCGCGCGCCATCGCTCAATCAAAGCTTCTTCTCGAGCGTCGTGACCAACTTCAAGGCCGACGAAGTCACCGGCGCGCCGGTGCCTTTCGACATCGGATTTTTCCCTGTGGGCTCGCGCGAGGCGCGCGCGCTCGGCGCGCGGCCCCTGCATGCCGAGACGTCGCGCAACCTGTCCGCTGGGCTCGCGTTCACGCCCGTGGACAATCTCACGATCACGACCGACGTGTTTGCCATCAACGTGGACGACCGCGTCGTGCTGACGGGATTCCTCGATACCGACAGTGTGGCGTCCATTCTCCGCAACGTGGGCTCGCGCGCGGAAGCGGCGCAGTATTTCACGAACGCGATCGACACACGCACGCGCGGTGTGGACGTGACGGCCGACTTCCGCACCGCGGCGCTGGGCGGCAACGTCGGCCTGTATGGCGCGTTCAACTACACCCGAACGACGATCCCCAACGAAGACGCGATTCCACTGCCGCCGGAGCTCGAAGGGACCGACGAAGAGCTCATCGGCAAGTATGACGAGGGCGGTCTGCTGGCGATGACGAAGGAGCGCCCGAAATGGCGGAGCTCGCTCACGGGGCAGTACGGCCGCGGGATGTGGAACGGGATGCTGCGGTACTCGTACTTTGGCGAGTACACGTCATCGCTATACGGCTATGACGAATCCACGGTGACGACCTACGGCGCCGAGGGGCTGGTCGACGCGGAGCTCGGGTTCACGCCCGTGCGAGGTTTCAAGCTTTCGGTGGGCGCGCGCAACCTGCTCGACGAGTATCCGGACCGGATGAGCTACGATAACGGGTTCGACATCTTCCCGTTCCCGCCGGCGTCACCGTTCGGGTACAACGGACGATTCGTGTACACGCGGCTGGAGTGGACGGGGCGGTAGCGGCGGGGGAAGAGCAAGGGTCGATTCGGACCCGGTTCTGCACGAAAAACACAGCGCCCGCACGACCATGTCGTGCGGGCGCTCGTCTC